>JAYVMZ010000019.1:0-2234 GCA_043758735.1 Betaproteobacteria bacterium | reverse complement strand
AACGAGGTAGGCTTGAATTGTTTACTCAGCGCGATGCCGTGCCTCGATTACCACAGTTCTAAGGTGACGTAACGGTATTCGTATCAAGATTGATCGACTGCGCCGCGAGCAGTCTGCCGTTTATCGAGGCGCCAGCCCTCATAAATATCGATGTCTCAGCCAGAATTACACCGGCAAATTGCGAGCCCGCACCAATTTCCACACCATCGATCAGGGTCAGCCAGTAGACGTTCTGAGGTAGCGCGCCGCCGTCGAGGACAATCTGTACGCCCGGACTGACGCTGAGGTCATGATTGATGAGGAAGATCCAGACATCGTTCGGACCGCCGCGGAGCATGAGATTGGCCGGTATCTGAACACCGGTGCTCCACATATAGGTAGCAGGGGGAAGATGGAATCCGCCGATGTTTCCGCCCCCTACTTCCGCATAATCGGGCGGGCGCGCGCGGCCGTCGTGCCACGCTGCATGTCCGTCGGCTACAACCTGGTTTAGGAAATTGGCGTTCCGAATCCTGCATGGAGGACCAACGCTGCTCACCGTAAAGATCGTGCCGCTCACTTCCGGGCAGGTCAACTTAATGCCGTCACCCGTCGCCGGGCTCAATCCGACATTGCCGACAACCGCGGAAGTCGGAACGTTCGTGATCGCTGTTTCAGCCACGATTGCGAAATTGCCGGCCGTGTTAAGCGCTATCGGCTGCGGTCCGCGACCGTTCCCGCCGACACCCGTGCCCGCGCCTGGGGCTGTAGACGGCCCGCTCGCGCCTTGAGCGGGCGAACCTCCTCCTCCGCTTCCGCAACCGGCCACGGAAGCGGCCACCAGTAGTGCCAACCACGCCAGTGGCGTGAACAAGCTAGCAAATTTGCTCATCGACGATCTCTCTGAATACGGAAGGCCCCTGTACGCCGGGACGCCGCCCCCCCGCGTGCGTGACTGCGCGCGGCAACGGTCGCCCCTGTCGCGATAGGCGAACTATCCCAAACCCTTGCGCTACGTTCTGTTCATCCAAGATCTCAATCGCCTGATCTGCCCTGACTTGACTTAACCTCTATTTCCGCGGCTACCAGTGTGTCGCCGTCGAAACGGTTTCCTTCTATTTCCACCCGGGCCCCATCGATCAGGTCCGTCATACTTCCCTCCTCAAAGCACGTGCTGGCATCAATCTTCACAGCTTGTCCGTCCACGAAGAACACACCGTCACTGCAAGGAGAAGCGGTACAACCGGCCACAAAGCCCTCGATTTCGGTCTCGTCCTGGTCGCCGTTATTGTTATTGTTTCCTTTGTGATGATGAAATCCGGGGTCCTGAATGGTTTCAATAACCACACTCAATGCAAAAAACACCAAGGCGCTCTGAGCGAATATCCCATGCACCTGAACCAGAGCTCCATTCGTGAGATTCGAACCCGGGGGATTGATGGTGGCTCCGCTAATATCGATGTTGACGTTTCCCGGTTGAAGTACGAATGAGTTGCCTGCTATTAGATTGGAAACAGCGCCTCGAACATAGTCATCCAGGGTGTTGTCGGTAACGAGCTGGACCAGCGTCGCGTGTATGGCACCCGACCCGTCACGCAGTCCAAACACTTCAACCCGCGTTGTGCCCGGGACCGCCTTATTGACAGCATCCTGCGGCGAAGTAACATCGGCCGGTAACACCGTCTGGGCGTCCAGCAGCACGGTCTGACCGATTACCACGAAGGAGAAAGGGGAAGTCGATCGGTTAACGGACTGGATCGTGCCACGTACTTCACTGACTGCTTTGATCTGCTGTGCCACTCCAGTCACGCCGTCACTGTTGCGCATGCCTTGGAGCTTCACCACCATCCCTGTTTTGAGGAATGCCGAAGTTTTGGGGACGTTGTCACCAATAATGGCTGCAGTCGAGTCATCGAAGTGCATGCCATTCAAGATCACGCTACCCTTTGTCATCACGCCACTTGAAAGGACAGGCTTGCTTCCAGCAGTAACGTTGCTGCCACCGCCACCCCCGCCCCCGCATCCGGGCACAAGCGCAGTTAGCAAGAAGGCGACCAACAGCGCCAGCCGGGGTAGTTGCAAGTCGAATTTATTCATTTCTGTTCCCTCATCATTGCCCGTGCGATCAACGTTAGCCGTTGAGTTCCGCTTTGATCTGTGCGCTAGGAGCCTGTCGGACTCAGCGATATTTCGGTCGCCACAGGGCGTTAGATTGCTTTCAAAATTTTCCAGGAAGCCTTTACCGCCTTTAAATG
>JAYVMZ010000018.1:0-7945 GCA_043758735.1 Betaproteobacteria bacterium | reverse complement strand
GCGTCCGCAAGCCCTCAACATCAGGAAAGCGGGATACGAATTGGCGGTATGGGCGCGCCGCAGACAATCCATGCAGCCGCTGCTCGATGTCGGCGCCAGCGGCTGCGCCAGTCCGAAAGAAATTGCGGCGGTCTCCGATGTGACGTTCGTCATGGTGGCCGACACACCCGACGTCGAGCAGGTAATCCTCGGGCCGGACGGCATTATCGAGGGCGCAAAGCCCGGCTCGGTCGTGGTGGACATGAGCACGATCTCGCCCGTGGTTACGCGCGAAATCGCGGAGAAGCTCGCTGGAAAAAATATCGAAATGCTGGATGCCCCGGTCTCCGGCGGCGATATCGGCGCGATCAACGGCACGCTGTCGATCATGGTCGGCGGCAAGCCGGAAGTGTTCGCCAGGGTCAAACCGCTGTTCGAATGCATGGGCAAGAACATCGTGCATATCGGCACCAATGGCGCAGGACAGGTGGCCAAAGCCTGCAATCAGATCATCGCTGCGGTCACGCTGGAAGCGGTTGCCGAAGCATTGACCCTCGCGCGGCGTAACGGCGCGGATCCGGCCCGCGTGCGCGAGGCGATGCTCGGCGGCTTCGCCTGGAGCAAGGTGCTCGAGGTCCACGGCCGCCGCATCATTGATCGCGATTTCAAGCCGGGTTTCAAAGCCAGGCTGCATCGCAAGGATCTGAAGATCGTCACCGACACGGCGGCGCACCTGGGACTTGCGCTACCGCAAGCGAGCCTGGTCGCATCGCATCTGAACGCACTGGTCGGCATGGGCCTCGGCGACGAGGATTCCGCCGCCGTGGTCAAGGTCATCGAGCGCGCCGCCGGCGAGCTTCGCTGAAAAATACAGAAATGACTCACCACGCAGGGAATCTGTGTCCGTGGTGAAATATTTCTAGGCAGAAAACTGGAGAAAAGAAAATGAATCTGGGATTTATCGGGCTGGGTTCCATGGGCGTGCCGATGGCGGAAAACCTGCTCAACGGCGGGCATGATCTCTACGTGTGGGCACGGCGCGCCGAAGCGGCAAAGCCGCTGACCGACAAGGGGGCAAAACTGTGCGCGTCGCCCGCTGAGGTGGGCGCGAACGCGGAGGTGACGTTTACGATTGTCACCAACGGTGCCGATGTCGAAGACGTGGTGCTGGGTGAAACAGGCCTGGCCCACGGCGCCAGGCCCGGGTCCGTGCTAGTGGAATGCAGCACCATTCCCGCATTGACCGTCCGCAGGGTGGCCACCGAACTGGGACGCAAAAATGTGGACATGCTCGACGCGCCGGTGTCCGGCGGCGAAACCGGCGCGAAGGCCGGCACGTTGTCGATCATGGTCGGCGGCAAACCGGCAGTATTCGAACGCATCAAGCCCCTGCTCGGACTGCTCGGCAAGACGCTGGTGTACGTCGGCGAATCCGGCTCCGGCCAGGTCGCCAAGGCGGCCAATCAACTGATCCTGACCGTGTCGATTCACGGTATCGCCGAAGCGATGATGTTTGCCCGCGCCAATGACGTCGACTTCAAACCGGTCTGGGAGGCGCTGACGAAAGGCTTTGCCGGCAGCCGCATGCTGGAGGTATTCGGCATGCGCATGATGCAGCGTGAATTCGTCGCCGGCCTGGACGCGCGCCTGCATCACAAGGACGCGAACATCGTGCTGCAGAGCGCCTACGAGTCGAACACGCCAACGCCCGCTGCCGCCCTCGCTGCGCAGGCCTTCAATGCGCTGATGGCGCGCGACGGCACGCGCTGGGATTCCGCCGCGATCCTGAAAGTCGTCGAAGAGATGAACGGGCGCGAGATTGCTTGAGAGCGTATCGCGAGCACAGGGCGCCAATGCCGATCACGATCGCGCACCGGGGCCGGGACATCGTGATCTCATAATGGTGCGGCTCGCGCTGCGTGCCCTCAGGAAAGAACGACTCGATATTCCAGCGGGCGGCATTGTTCACGACCCTAGTCGGCAAGCCATTTAAAATTTCGGACCTTACCGCGCTCTGCACCGTCTCCGCTTTATTCCAATGAGTTCCCTTCCCGCCGTCCCGAAATCCGTTGCTGCGAACGCCGAATGGCGTGAGCTACGCGAAGCCATCGATCGCGGCATGCTGCGCATGCGCGGCCCTCTGCGGGCGCGTCTCAAGAAGATTGAGGAGTCAGCCCGCGGTGGCAAGGATATGTCCGCAGTGCGGGAGAGGCTCGCTACCGAGGCGCAGCGCTCCGTTGAACAGGTACGTCAGCGGATGGCCGGCCTGCCGAAGGTAGTGTATCCCGAAGAACTGCCGATCAGCGCAAGGCGCAAGGAGATCGGGGACGCCATCAAGGCCCATCAGGTGGTGATCGTGTGCGGCGAGACCGGCTCCGGGAAGACCACGCAATTGCCAAAGATTTGCCTGGAACTGGGCCGCGGCGTGCAAGGCATGATCGGCCATACCCAGCCGCGCCGGATCGCGGCGCGCTCGGTGGCGGCCCGGGTTGCCGCGGAACTGAATACATCGCTGGGCGGCGCGGTGGGATTCCAGGTCCGCTTCACCGACAAGACCAGCGCCGACAACTACATCAAGGTCATGACCGACGGCATTCTGCTCGCCCAAACGCAGGCGGACCGCTGGCTGTCGCAGTACGACACTCTGATCATCGACGAGGCGCATGAGCGCAGCCTGAACATCGACTTCCTGCTGGGCTATATCAAGCAGCTGCTGCCGCGCCGGCCGGAACTCAAACTGATCATCACGTCGGCCACCATCGATGCCGGGCGTTTCTCCGCGCATTTCGGCAACGCGCCCGTGGTCGAGGTATCGGGCCGGTTGTATCCGGTGGATGTCTGGTACCGGCCGTTCGACGAGGACGACGAGGACGAGCACGAGATCGATCTGCCGGAAGCGATCGTCAATGCCGTCGACGAAGTGACCGCGCGTACGACCAGCGGCGACGTGCTGGTATTTCTGCCGGGCGAACGCGAGATACGCGATGCAGCCGAGGCGTTGCGCAAGCATCATCCGCAGGGCATGGAAATCCTGCCGCTGTTCGCCAAGCTGTCGGCGCAGGACCAGGAGCGAATTTTCTCCTCCGGCGGCGGCTTGCGGCGCATCGTGCTGGCCACCAACGTGGCGGAGACGTCGCTAACCGTACCCGGCATCCGTTTCGTGGTGGATTCGGGCCTGGCGCGCATCAACCGCTACAGCTACCGCAACAAGGTCGAGCTGCTGCAAGTCGAGAAGATTTCGCGCGCATCGGCGAACCAGCGCGCCGGGCGCTGCGGCCGCGTCATGAACGGCATCTGCGTGCGGCTGTACGGCGAAGAAGATTTCAATGCGCGAGTCGAATTTACCGAACCGGAAATCCTGCGTTCGTCGCTCGCCTCGGTCATCCTGCGCATGGCGTCGCTCAAGCTAGGCGACATCGAGGACTTTCCGTTCGTCGATGCACCGGCTTCGCGCATGATCGCCGACGGCTACCAGTTGCTCATCGAGCTGGGCGCCGTCGATGAGGCGCGCGCGCTGACGCCGGTCGGGCAGCAACTGGCGAAACTGCCGATTGACCCGCGCGTCGCGCGCATGCTCGTCGCCGCCAAGCAGGAAGGCTGCCTGAGCGAGGTATTGATCATCGCAGCGGCATTGTCCGTGCAGGATCCGCGCGAACGCCCGATGGACAAACAGGAAGCGGTGACCCAGGCGCACGCCGAGTTCGTCGACGACCGCTCGGATTTCCTGTCCTACTTGCGCATCTGGAAATGGTTCGAGGAGGCGTTGGCGCACAAGAAATCGAACCGCAAGATGGTGCAGGACTGCCACGATCGTTTCCTGTCCTACCTGCGATTGCGCGAATGGCGCGAACTGTACAGCCAGTTGCATTCCGTCATTTCTGAAATGGATTGGCTTGTGAACGAGAAGGAGGCGGGCTACGAGCAAATTCATCGTGCGCTGCTCGCCGGCCTGCTGGGCAACATCGGATTCAAGTCGGACGAAGCAGGCATCTACCTTGGTGCGCGCCAGATCAAGTTCGTGCTGAGCCCGGGTTCCAGCCTGAAGAAAAAAGGGCCGAAGTGGGTCATGGCGGCGGAACTCACCGAGACTACGCGCCTCTATGCGCGCGGCGTGGCTGCCATCGAACCGGAATGGATCGAACGGCTAGGCCTGCATCTGGCCAAGCGCAGTTACCGCGAGCCGCACTGGTCGAAGGACAGCGGTTCGGTCGTCGCCTTTGAACAGGTCAGCGTGTATGGCCTGGTGGTGGTGCAGAAGCGGCGCGTGCAATACGGCCCGATCGAGCCGAAGGAGGCGCGCGATCTGTTTATCCGCGGCGCACTCGTGGCGGGCCACTATGCCGGCCATCCCGAATTCCTCGATCACAACCGGCGCCTGATAGAAGACGTGCAGCAACTCGAACACAAATCGCGCCGCCACGACGTGCTGGTCGACGACGAGGCCATTTTTGCGTTCTACGCCGAACGTGTTCCCGAAGGCATCCACAACGCCGTGGATTTCGAGAAATGGCGCAAGCAGGCCGAACGGGAAAATTCGAAGCTGTTGTTTCTGAGCCGCGAATATCTGATGCGCCACGCCGCAGAGCAGATCACCGAAGACCTGTTCCCGGATGTGCTTACCGTCGGCATGCAGACCTTCGATCTGTCCTATCGCTTTGATCCCGGCCATGCGCTTGACGGCGTAACCATGATCGTGCCGTTGCATCTGCTCAACCAGCTCGACGAAAGACGCTGCGAGTGGCTGGTCGCCGGCCTGCTGCGCGACAAGATCACGTACCTGCTCAAAGGCCTGCCCAAGACGTTGCGCAAGAACTTCGTGCCGGTACCGCAGGTGGTCACCGCTGTCCTGGAAATCCTCGATCCCGACAGCGGGCCACTCACCGAAGGCCTGTCCCAAGTCTTGTTCAAGAAGATCGGAGTGGAGGTTCCAATCGATGCGTGGGATGTCGCCGACCTGCCGCCGCACCTGCTGATGAATTTCAGCGTCGTCGACGAAGGCGGGCAGGAAATCGCGAGCGGCCGGGATCTGCCTGTGCTGCGCAACGAGCTCGGCGTGAAAGCCCGCCGTACCTTCAGCGAAACCGCCAGCAGTGCCTTCGAACGCAAGGGCTCGGTCGCATGGGATTTCGACGAACTGCCCGAACAAGTCGAAGTCGACCGCGGCAGGGGCAAGCTGATCGGCTATCCGGCGATCGTCGACGAGGGCAAGTCGGTTGGGCTCACCTTGCTGGATACGGAAGCCGAGGCCGATGCGGCGACCCGGCGCGGCCTGAGGCGGCTGTTCCAACTGGCGTTGCCGGAACAGATGAAGTCTCTTGCCCGCAACCTTCCCGGTTTCAACGAAATGCAGCTGCGCTATGCGCTGCTGGACGAACAGGGCAGCGGCAAGCCGGACAAGGCCGCGGTGGCCGACCGGTTGCGGGATGAACTGGTTACCGCGATCTCCGACCGTGCTTTTTTCGTCGAGCAGGAACCGATCCGCAATCGCAAGCAATTCGAAACGAGGGCGGCAAAAGGCAAGACGCGATTGATGGATGTTGCACAGGAAATCTGCCGTATCGCCGGCGAAATCCTGGCGGAGCACCAGACGCTGCGCACGAAAATCGGACAACCGCAATATGCAGCATGGCCGCGCGCGCTGGCCGACATCCGCGCGCAGCTCAAGGAATTGCTGGCCCCCGGATTTGTGGCTGGCATTCCGTTCGATCGCCTCAAGCACTATCCGCGCTACATCAGGGCGATCGCGATGCGCCTCGACAAGATCGCCTCCAATCCGGAGCGCGACGCCAACTGGCAGCAGCAACTCGCACGCTATTGGCAGACTTATCAGACCAAGCTGGTAGCCGATCGTGCCCGCGGTGTACGCAGCCCGAAACTGGAAGAAATGCGCTGGATGCTGGAGGAGTTGCGGGTGTCGCTGTGGGCGCAACAGTTGAAGACGCCTTACCCTGCCTCGTTCAAGCGGCTGGAAAAGTATCTGGCAGAAATCTGAATTCTGGAATGCCGATGGTGCAGCCATTGTTTATCCCGCATCCTTCCAGCATTCAGGAGGATGGCGGCTGCATTTCTGGCGGTGTCGGGGTAGACTGACTCCGCTTCATGAAGGCAATCGCAACAATCGACATAGCCTGGCCCGTGCCCTCGGCAACGGTGATGTGAGCGCCGCAGGCGACCTTGATCTGAGGAGACGCAAATATGGGTGATCGACTGCCTTTGGAACCCTTGGCGCTGGCCGCGTTGTGCCGCAGGCACGGCATTCGCAAGCTGTCGTTATTCGGCTCGGAGTTGAAAGGCACCGCGAGGCCGGACAGCGACATCGATTTTTTGGTCGAATTTGAAGACAGCGCGAGGCCGAGCCTGTTCGACATGGCGCAGATCGAGATCGAATTGTCGGCGTTGCTCGGCGGGCGGCGGGTCGATTTGCGCACGGCGGCAGAGTTAAGCCGCTACTTCAGGGATGAAGTCGTGCGCACGGCGCAGGTGCAGTATGTCTCCGGATGATGTGATTCGGCTTCGGCATATGGCTGAAGCCGCCGAATCCGCGTTGCGCTTCTGCCAGGGCCACACACGCGCCGATCTCGATACCGACGACATGCTGAGATTCGCGCTGACGCGCGCGGTCGAAATCATCGGCGAAGCTGCAAACAAGATCTCAATCGACGCACGAACGCAGATCCCTGGCATTGCCTGGCCAGCCATCGTTGGCATGCGCAATCGCCTCGTTCACGCGTACTTCGACGTGGATAGCCAAATCTTGTGGACAACTGTCAGCGAGCGACTTCCTTCTCTTCTGCGAGAACTGAATGTGATCCTGAGCAGGGGCTAATCAGGCCATAGTAGTGACCAACCACGATCGCGTCGGCAAGATGCTTCGTCTCATCGCGGATGGGTTCAAGATCAACCAGCCTCAATACGCGGCCTGGCCGCGCGCGCGGCGTGCGCAGCCCCAAACTGGAAGAAATTCGTTGGATGCCCGAGGAGTTGCGGGTGTCGCTACGGGCGCAGCAGTTGAAGACGCCTTACCCGGTGTCCTTCAAGCGGGTCGAGAAGTTTCTGACGGAGATCTGACGCCTGGAAAGGCGACGGTCCGGCAATTGATTATCTCGCAGAATTTTTACGCGGCACGTAACTTCAGGCAAAGATTCAGAGCGCACGCCACCTTAAGCAAGTAACGCCAGCGTGAGGGAACCTGATCAGGTATGGGATCCGCTTACGTGTGTCTCCCTCCGGGATTCAGACCGTCGGTCTGATGTTCTGATTCAAGCGGAAAAAATTGGTCGGATCATAGGCGTTCTTCAGGGCTACCAGGCGATCGTAGTAATTCAGATAGGCAGAGCGCGTGCGCTCTTGATCTTCTTCGCCGAGGAAATTCGAATAGGCGCCTGCGGCCGACCACGGTTCGATCGCGGCCCACAGCGCGCATGCCCAGGTGATATTCCGTTGTCTGTCCTCCGGATCGGTCCAGGTCGCGGCAGCGTTCAGGCAATAGGCCGCGTTCCCCAGTCGGGCCGCGCCGCCCAACTGATACACCGTCAGAGCCGACAGGGGCGATACCATCCGGCTAGCCCCATCGACGATCACATCGATGGCAGCGTCGCTGAGCTCGGCCAAGTAGGCGGTCTTCCAGTAGTTGTGGCGTCCCGGCGGTTGCGCGGCGTCGAACATGGTTTGGTGAGTGACATAAGGCTTCAGAGCGATGCCGTCAACGACGGGTGATCCGAAGGCGCGTAAAGGTTGTACTACCCGTTCACCTGCCTCGATCACTCCGGCATAGCAGACCGAGATTCCGATGACCGGCATGCCGCGCAGAAAAGGCGGCAACTTGAGCAGATGCGGCAGTCGGCGCAAAATGACAATCGTGGTGAGCTCATCGGGTACGGTGGCGGCGTAGTCGCGGTAAAAACGCAGCACTTCGGTTGCCTTTTCCTGCGGATACAGGATCCAACCGGCGAGTACGATCGGCCCC
>JAYVMZ010000017.1:0-9913 GCA_043758735.1 Betaproteobacteria bacterium | reverse complement strand
CGCTAAATCTCAAGCTGGGCAAATTTCATGGCGACTGGAACTACGCACTCCTTCCGGTACGGAATATAAATTGATCACGTTATTATCACGTGACTCCTTAGGCCATAATCGTGACGGCTGAAGAGCAGGACCAAGCGCTACCAGACCAGCTTCAATCCCGGTATGCCTTTCATCGCGCGATCGGCGGAGAGCAGCTCCGCACCGGCGGCAAGGGCGGTCGCCGCAATCAGGCGATCGGCGGGATCCTTCTGGGTGAAATCCGCGCTTTGCGAAAGGGCTGCAATTTGCGAAGTAACGGGAAGCACACGGTAGCCCCGGGCATCCAGGACGGCCTGGATGAAGGGCCCGGGTTCCTCGTCAATTTCCAGTCGCTGTTTCGCCATCAACATGGCAATTTCCCAAAGCGAGATATCGGCACAGGCCAACTGCCCGGCAGACTCGCCGTCCTTCAGCCTTCGGCGCGCCTTTGCCGATAGCCGCGCGGGTGCGAGCGCGTCGAAGACGAGCACGTGGGTGTCACAAATGATCACGATCGCCCGTCCATGCCGCGCCGGCTGGAGATGTCACGTCGCCTACTTTGGCGGTCTTGCGAAGTTCGGCGAGCCTTTTCTTTGCGCGATCGCTTTTTGCGGCTTCCGGGACCAGGCGGGCGATGACTTTGCCATGCACGGTGACTTCGACTTCCTTGCCCTCCCGAACCTGCTTCAGGTACTCGGGGAGATTCTGACGGAGCTGGGTGACGTTTACGGAGGAAGACATGGCTCGAATCCTGATATGTACAGATAAGTTGTACATACTACGCTTTTTTCCGCGACGTGACGGGTGAAGCCGTAAGGCCGTGAATATCGCTACTTGTAGAAAACGTGTCCGCCGACCCTGGCGAGGGGTTCCTGGCCTGCCGCCCAGCTCGGCCGGATGTAAGTTGCGTGGTAGTGCATCGCGCCGTTGAGCGCCGGCGGCTGCTTGCCGTGATAGACCTCGTCGGCAACCTGGCGGGCCTGTTTCCATTGGCTGCCTTCCGGATGCGGAACGATATCGAATTCCGTCCACGAGAAGGCGCCGACATTTCGTTTGCGCAGCCTGTCCCATCTTTTCTCGTACACGACTCCGCATACCGTCTCCGGAAAGCGATGTGACGCCATGCGATTCATGGTGACTTCCGCCACCGCATACATCCCGGCGAGAGGTTCGCCGCGTGCTTCGTAATAGATGTTGAGCGCGAGGCAAGTCAGTTCCCGACTCTCCGCCCGGTTCGTATCGATCAGTTGCGCCAGGCCGGCGAATGTTGCGACGAACGCCGCGAGGACCAGTACGACGACCCACGGCGCTTTTTTCCGCGTGTGCCAGAAAAACTGCATCTCGATCCACCAGCCGGCCAACAGTGGAACGCGGCGGGAAGAGCGGCGCATGGTGGGAAATTTAGGCGGCATGGGGGGAGTGCCGTGACTGTCGTGAAGGCTGCGGGAACGATCTAGGATACTGCGAAATCCCCCAGACGTCGGACAAATACCGCCGATGCGTCTCCCACGACAGTCACGATCGTCACGGCTTTACCCGTCACGACCGTCACGACATTCCTGTCAGGCAATCCCTTCCTCCTTCATCGTTTCCTGGATTTTCGGACGCTTGCCGACACGCTCGTAATACGCCTTGATATTCGGCCAAGGCGAAAGGTCCAGCTTGAGGCCTTTGCTCCAGTTCAGGATCGTGAAGGCGTAGGCGTCCGCCGCGGTGAATTTGTCGCCCATCAGATACTGCCGCTTGTCGCCGAGCTTTTCTTCCAGGGGTTTCAACCGCCGGCCGATGACGCCCATCTGGACTTCGCGCATTTCCGGGGTGTACTTCGGATTGAACAGCGCGCCGAACTGCTTGTGCATTTCCGCGGCGATGAAGTTGAGCCACTCCATCAGGCGATAGCGTTCCATCGTGCCGGCCTTGGGTGCGAGCCCGCTCTCGGGCTTTTGGTCGGCAAGGTACTGGCAGATGACGCCGACTTCCGTGAGCATTTCGCCGTTGTCGAGCTGCAACGTCGGGACGTAGCCCTTGAAGTTGACCTTCCAGTAGTCGTCTCCGCCTTCGGTTTTCTTGTTGGGGATATCGACCTTGATAATGTCCAGCTTCTGGCCGGCTTCCATCGCGACGATGTGCGGCGCCATCGAACAGGCGCCGGGGGCGTAGTAGAGCTTCATGAGTTCCTCATTTCGCTGTGATTGGTGATTGGTGAACGGTGACTGGGGACTGGTGAAAGACAATAATCGGAGCGCGCAGTTTAGCAGGGAGAAGGAAAGTGCGAGAGCTGCGCAGCGGTCGCCGCGCCGGGCAAACCATCGGTCACCGCGGCAGGCTCCGCCGTCCCGGCCGGCAGCGGCTCGAGCCATCAGGGCAGGCCCGGAGGAACTGACGGCATTTCAGGTTTCCCGCATCAGTCGGTAGCGCGGACGGTACCCCAGTAGTCCGTTCGGCATCGGTGGGCATAGGAGTCGTGACGGGTGTCGTCACGATGGTCACGTCGTTACGACAGTCACGGTCCCACTCGTCACGGCTTCTACAGCGGCTCAACCTTCCCCACCCCGAACCCCTGCGCGAAGTCGATCTTGCAACGGCGCAGGTGGTCGAGGACCCTGGTGTTTTCGACGTGTTCGGCGATGGTCTGCACGCCGAGGTCGTGGCACATCTTGTTGAGTTCGGGGATCTTCGCGGGGTCGGCGTTGATGGCGCTGAACTTGATGTAGTTCGGTTCGAATTCCTTCAGCGTCGCCAGCATTGCGGGGGTGCCGTCGAAACCGGCAAGGGACAGCGTGCAGCCGGGCGGGCGGAGCTGCGCCATCAGTCGGAGCAGAGACTGGCGGTTCGCGAGCGCGTCGTCGCTGGAAATGTCGAACCCGAGCACACCGGCGGAAAGATAGGAGTCTTCGGCGTACTTGAGCACGTACTCGCCGAAGCGCCCGTCGGCAAACGTCTCGTTCGACAGGTTGACGATGTAACGCGGGACGTTCCACGCCCGGTTGACCCTCAGCCCGGCGCGGACGAAGCGGGCCAGACGGTTGACTACCCAGCGATCGAGGTAAGGCAGCAGTCCGATTTCCTCGAGCATCGGGAAGAAAGTACCAGGCGGCAGCAGCTTGTCATCCTCTTCCTGGAAGCGGATGAAAATCTCATTGAACGGCCGCCCGTCGGATTGCGGGACAAGCGGCAGGATGGCCTGGGTATACAGGACGAACTCGTCTTCCTGCAGCGCCGACAACAGCCGTTTGGTGAGGTCTTTCTGTCCTTCCAACTCTCTGCTCATTGGATAATCGTAGGGCAAGGAAATTTCCATTCTCAAGCGAACCACATTGGATGGCAAGCCGCGTGCCGCCGGCGCGCCGGCCTGTCGCTCCTTCCCCTTCAAGGGGAAGATTGGGATTGGGATGGGTCGCATTGTGCCGCGAACCACACGCTCGAGTCGCAGTTGACCCACCCTTCACCAATTACCAATCACCACCGGGCTGCCCCCGGCTAAGCCGTCTTCTTCACTTCCGTCCGCGCGTCGAGGCGCGTCGACAAGTCCGCGATGTTGTGCATCGACAGCAGGTGCATGTAGATCCAGGCGAGGTGGCCGCTGCGCAGCAGGGCGCCGGCTTCCTTCTCGTCGATCTTGCCGAGTTTCTGCTCGTCGACGACGAAGAAACCTTCCAGATTGTACTTGGAGCCGTCTTTGTTCTGGACGGTGATTACGCGCGGGATGAACAGATCGAGACGTTTCAGGGTCAGGGCCAGGTCCTGGGTGCGCTGGGCGTCGAGCCGGTAGGTATTCAGGAATTCGATGGCGCGCTTCAGGCCCGGGCCTTCCGTGCCGTCTTCGTTGAACATCGGCTCGCCGACCTCGGTGTTGAAGCCCGGGAAAGCGGCGTCGATGCCCACGGTGAGTTCAGTCGGCGTGTTGCCCTCGATCAGCACAAACGGGTAGCGGCGGATGAACGCCGGAATGTAGCTGCCCGACCAGCGCCCGTCCGCTTCCACGAACAGGTTCTCGTCGCGGCGCAGGCCGAGCAAGGCGATCGGGCTGGGATTCTTGTTCGCGTCCGGCACGAACAGGATCGGCAGTTGCCGGGCCGCGGCGGCGAATTCGCCGACGGTCAGCGGCACGGAGTTGATCCCTGCCGAATAGGCGAACGAAGGCACGCTGCGGACCTTCAGGCTCTTATGGGCTTCGCGGTTCAGTGCGATCGGCTTCTGGTAGAACAGGAGCGTGGGCATGGCAGGTCTTTCCGTGTCGGGTTTGTTGACGGGCTTGTTTGCGGGCGGGGTCGGCCGGCTCGGCGCCCCGCCCCGCTGTTTCGCTTCAGGAGGCGGTTTTACCGGATTCGCATGACCGGATGATTGCCCGGCCCTGGATTGGCCGGCCTTCGACTGGCCGAATTTCGATTTCGCCACTTCCGCTTTGGCTGTCCTCGAGCTAACCGCCTTCGAGCCGCGGGATTTCGGGGGTTTTTTCCTGGCCGACATGGTTCTTATGGTCCCGAGGGAGAAGGCGCGAAGTTTACCAAACGGGAGGAGCGAGGGACGAGGGACGAGGACTGAGGGAACCTCGTTTAAGCTTTAATGCCGTAGTGCTTTACCCCTTGGGCGCTCGTCCCTGCCTGGTCGGCGAAAATTTCCTGAAGGATTGCCAGGGCGCGACGGGGATCGACCGTCGTAATTTTCCCGAGCAGCCGCTCCACCGAAATGGTCCGGATCTGGTCCAGCGCCATCAACCCTCCCTCGCCCAGCCCATGACGTAACTACATTGCAGGCATTTCCGTCAAAGGACGGAAGAGTAGATGGGCGACATTCACGGCACTCGCGGCGTTTGCGGCCTTTCAGCCCTTCTTCGTTGCCTGCCACGAGATGAACTGCGCGCCGGCGATCCGTTTGGCCCAGATTGCGTGGTAAAGCAGGTCGAGCGTGCGGTTCTCGCCCTTGACGGTCACTTCGAATTTGGCGCTGCCGCTGACAATGGCGACACCGCCGTAGGTGCGCACCGTCGATTCGCCGCGGTGCATGGAACGGTATTTCACGTTGCCCGACGTAATGGATTCGATGAAGCTCTGTTTGGTGTCGACCACGGTGCTGGAGTGGATGTAGACCAGGTCTTCGCCGAACAGTTTCTTCATTGCTGCGCCATCACCGCTCATCTGCGCCTTGAAGCGGGCATCTTCCGCCTTCAGGGCTTCGTCCACGGTGATGGTTCCGCTGCACTCCTGCGCCCCGCTGCCGGGTGCGGCACGAAGGGTGAAAAAACCGGTCAGTGCACGCATCAGGCTGAACATGTCGTAGTCTCCTCTTTTGTTGTTGATGTCTGGGCCTTTCGCGACTCATTGTAGGCGAATACCCGGGCCGCGGTCTGTCTCCAGAGAATGGGCGGAGATGACGCGGGCTTTGCCAAAGCGGAACTCCGGCTACACTTGCACGGTTTGCCTATTCGACGTTCCCTACGCAGAGGAGTTCATGGTTCGCAGTGCAGCTAACGGTGTCGCCCTCGCGCTGGCGCTGGCCAGTTGCAAAGCGCTCGCGCCGATGGATCCCGATCAAACGCGCATCCAGCCCACCGCCGTCCTGGCAACGCGCATCAGCGGCGAAGGAACCCGGGATTTCCCCGCCTTTGAAAGCACGTCGCTGAGTTATACGCGGGCGAACGTGCAGCGCAACGAATCGAGCCTCAAGGGCAGCAGCGCGTTCACGAATCTGACGGGCGATTCCGAGGTGCGCATCGAACGCCTGGACAGAAAGCTGGTGTGGATGCTCGACGCGAAGAACAGGCACTACGGCGAGTGCCCGCTGAAAGGCTGCGGCAGCGCCATTCCGAAAAAACCCCCACTGAAAAGAGACGCGGACGACGACAAGGGCTGCCGGCTGCGGATCGGCGATACGACCGTCACGGTCGAACCGACCGGGCAGAAGCGCATCATCAACGGCTTCGACACCGAGCAATACGACATCAAATGGCTGGTTACATTCCGGGACAACGCTTCACGCAAGTCCATCAGTTCGATCAGAATCGACCTTTGGACGACGCCGGTCACGCCGGCGCTGGAGGACGCAAGCGCGCTCGAAAAAACCTATGCGCGCGCACGCGAAAAAATTCTCAACCTCGACGCAGGACCCGACAGACTGGTGGATTTGCCGCCCGAAGCGGGCCGAATGATCGACAGCTACCTGTTCCCGAACGTCACCCCTGCGGATCGCGCCGGCTTCCTCGTCGGCGCGAGAAAGCTGGACAAGGTGCAGGGTATGCCGATCTTGATGACCGTGAAATGGAATTTTTCCGGCGAGGCCTGCTCGATGGACCAGTCCATGAAGGACATCGGCGACAAGCCGCTGTTCACGCTCACGTCGGAAGTCAAATCGCACAAGATGGAAGCTCTGCACGACTCGCTGTTCGCGTCGCCGAAGGACTACAAGAGAAAGAAATGACAAAGGCCGTGACTGTCGTGACGACGTGAATTCGAAGTACTTGAAAATTCGTTTTGCGCTTTACTCTTTTACGGCAGTCACGACCTTCTAATTCCAACCCTAATTCCAACCGCAATCCGGATCCGGCGCCGACGCCGTACCTTTCACCGACCGGTTCCGCGTCTTTGCATTTACTGCGATCGGCCGCTTGGCCCAGGTGTTTTGCCAGTGCCCCTTGGTGCAGCCGAGCAGGATCTCGCCGCTGCCATTTTTTGCGGCAAGTTGCGCGCAATCGTTGACGGTGGCGTCGACGGGGATGACGCGCGTGAAGCTGCGATGGTCGGGATCGGTATCGGGTAGCGAGACCAGACAGAGCTTGCCCGCATCGGCGATACCCTCCTTCTTCTCCTGCCAATCCTTCACGCCTTGCGCGACAAATTGCTGGCGCAATCCGATGTAGACCGCCCTGTCGTTCTCGAAAACCTCTTTCTTGATTTCGGCGCGGTAAAAGGCGCGGCAGGCATCGAAGTACACCGCCTCGGCTTCTTCGGGCGTGAGTTTGAGTTCTCCCGCCATGGTCAGCACGTCTTCGGCCTTGGCATCGGATTCGAGTAACTCCTTCAGCCGGATCGCACCAGGCCCCTGTCGCGTCGCGGCGATCCCGGCAGGTTCCACGCAGGTGGTGCCGTCGGCCAATATGACTGTGCGGCTGACGTCTTTCTCGATCACGGGTTCGGTGGATTTCTTTGGGACCGCACAGGCGGAGATTAAAACGGGTAGCAGCAGCGCCGCAATTCCTGTTGTTCTTGTCATTATTCCTCTGTCGTTATCAGTTACGAGTCGATGCGGAAAGTTGGTTCCCGGCGCAGCGCCGGTTCCGATTCCTGGACGACCCCGACGCTTCTTTCCTTCTTTTCCTTTTTCACCCTGACCGGCACGGTTGCGCCCATGGTATTGAGCGCCATCGCGCCCACCCCCATGACCAGGAGCAGCATGCCGATCAGCCAGCCGGCGAACGGGACGCGGACGAACAGCAGCATAACGCCCAATCCCATTGCCAGCAGGAAAATGCGCCGTCCTTTTGCCTCCGCGCTCGGCCCGGCAACGGCATCGCTTACAGCCATGACGCCGGCCAGGTAACCAAAGATCAGGATCATCGGCCAGGCCAGCAGCAGCATGAAGGCGAAGGGAATGCCGACGATGGTGAGCATCAGCAGGATGACCGCGATCGGCACGCAGACGATGGTGACCAGTCCAAGCGCAAGCGAGGAAATCGGCCGCCCGCTCGCGAGCCGGCTCATCTGTGCGGTCGACTGCGGCGCGAGGAGGACCGCGAGCATGCCTATGAGGAACAGCCCGACCGTGAATGCGATGACGCCGATCCATGCCACCACCCTGGCGACGGGCTGGTAGGTTTCGTCTTCGAAATCGAAACTCAGGTAATTGATGCCGCCGTCGATGGCTGCGCCCGGATCGACCTGCGCCGGCAGCGAACCGCGATAAGTCAACTTGCCCGATACGCGCGCATTCGGACCGATGGACAGCGTGCGCGACGCGATCGTCGCGTTGCCGGCGACTTCACCGTCGAGCATGACATGCTCGCCGAACACGACGAGCTGGCGGCCGGCCTTGCCTCGTATCGTCACGCGGCCCCCGACCAGCGTCGTCTTGCCGGTGACCTGGCCGCGCCTGGTGATCTCCACCCGTCCGCCGGCGAGGCGGGCGTTGCCCGCTACGGGCGCGTCGATCATCACACTGCCGCCGGTTGCATAGAGATCGCCGCCGACTCGATCGGAAATGGCGACGCCGCCGCCGGCGAGCAGCGCATCGCCGCTCACGGGTTTGTTCAGATCCACCTGCGCACCGGCGATGAAGGCGTCGCCATCCACCGCATTGGCCGGCGACGCGTGCATGCTGGCGCCGAAATAATCGCCGGCGATCACGGTTTCATGCGCGCCGGGACGCTGCTCTTCGGCGGCGTAGCCGAAGGCAAGCGGAAGGAGCACGAGAAGGAATGTGACGACGTGATTCACTTTCATCCCCCCTCGAGGGGTGCGGCGTGACAATCGTGACGGTCGGAACAGCGGCATCATTTTTTTGCTGATTCTTGATTTCACAGTCCCTGCTTCTGGTCGCTGCACTCTAACCTCGTCACGTAAATGCGGCCCATGTCCGCTGACGATGGAATTGTAGTTCCGGCGCAACGCTGATCGTCCTTCGCCCGCTAAGCGTTTGCCTGCACTGAAATGCCCATGAGGCCGGGCATTTTCACGATCGTCACGCGGTCACGGCCTTTCCGAGTGGAGTGACTCAATCCGCTGACATTTTTCGTGAGCGCCTTATCCATTATCGTTCAACTCGCGTTTCTTCTTCGGACTGCGCTCGAAGGCAACGTCGCTGAATCACGCCCTGCAACCGGTTACCTTGCGCAATATCGTCGAAATCTTCACCGGCCTGCGGTTGCGCCGGGCCTTCCCCATCGTCGATAGCCAGCTTGGGCGCAAAGCTAATCGCTTCCCAACGAGACATGCTCGGCGATTTTCGATTACCAGGGACAACCGGCGGCTCTGCACGGCGGCCTGGTGCCGGAGGAAACTTGCACGCTATTGAACCTTGGTCTAGCCCCTGGTCCCTTTGGGCATTCCATTCCGGCATAGATCATATAATCACTTCTGGTCTATTGTGCGATGCCGCAACGGCGTCAAATAGCACTCATGCGACGGACGAAAGGGTTTTCGTCCAGCCCGCCAGGAATGGCAGGACGCGCGCAGGACACAATCAGTTATTCATATATTGGAAGGAATTACCATGAATGCAACCAAACTCATCATCGCCGCAGGCTTCGCGATTGCAACGACGGGTGCCTTTGCCGAAACGGGCGTCACCACCTATCAGGCCGGTCACGTCGCCAGCGTGTACGGTCGTGCGAGCGCACCCAATGTTCAGGTCACGAACAAGGTCGCCGATTCGGATTCTCCCAAGAGCGATACGAAGGTCGCTGTGACGGTCAGCAAGGAAGTGGTCGAATTCGGCCGCAGCTAAGCACCGGAAGCAGCGCTTGGTGAGCAATCACTAGTAAGCAAAGGCAATCAAAACAGCGGCGCACCGTCTATCGGTGCGCTGCTTTTCATTTGGCCGGCCCGATCAGATTATCCGGCACCATTGACGGCGACCGCGTCGTCATCGGACAATCCTCAAGGCGAGGCAAATTGGTCCGATCTCCAAAAACGCCGCCTCGCGCACTGCCAAACCGTCTTGACGCAGTGCAAGATTGACTCTGTTGCCCGCAGGCAGTTAGTCTGCGCCCCTCTGCACGAATTCCGTAAAAGCCGCCAGTGGCGCGGATTTCGGGCGGTTTGTTCGGTGTTGACCTGCCCCAGTGCAGATTCCATCGGGAAACGATGCCCTAGGAGCCTGTCGGACTCAGCGATATTTCGGTCGCCACAGGGCGTTAGATTGCTTTCAAAATTTTCCAGGAAGCCTTTACCGCCTTTAAATG
>JAYVMZ010000016.1:0-3290 GCA_043758735.1 Betaproteobacteria bacterium | reverse complement strand
ACCGGTCCAGTGACGGTGCTGCGATGGTCGTTCGTCCGCAACGATAAGCCACGAGCAACGACGTGCCGCCAGATTGCGCTGGCCCTGCGTGATGAAGTGATGGACCTGGAAGCGGCCGGCATCCGAGTGATCCAGATCGATGAGCCCGCACTGCGCGAAGGGTTGCCTCTGCGCCGTGCAGAGTGGAAGACGTATCTCGACTGGGCCGTCGAGTGCTTTCGCATCACCGCTTCAGGCGTGGCCGACGAGACACAGATTCACACGCACATGTGCTACTCCGAGTTCAACGACATCATCGATGCCGTCGCGGCGATGGATGCCGACGTGATTTCGATTGAAACCTCACGTTCGCGCATGGAACTGTTGGATGCCTTCGTGAGATTCCAATACCCCAACGAGATCGGGCCGGGTGTCTACGATATTCATTCGCCGCGGGTGCCGGATGCGACGGAGATGACAGGGCTGCTGGAAAAGGCCGGCGCGGTGTTGAAACCGGAACAGCTGTGGGTCAATCCCGACTGCGGATTGAAGACGCGCGGTTGGCCGGAAACCCGTGCGGCGTTGGTTGCGATGGTCGAGGCGGCACGGACGATGCGGCTGGAGGCGGTTGTTCACGCCTGAACTTTGATTCAGCAGGGCGGTTGCCACCCGCCTGGATCGGATGGCAGCCGCGTTTATTGCAATGCAACACGGTAGCCGATCGGCGCCGCGCTACACTTCGAAGCCTACAGGTGTCCTGCCGCTGTTGTTACGGCGCGCAGGGTGAAACGGGAAGCCGGTGCGGATCGTTCGATCCCATGCGTGCCATCATGATCTCCTTTGCTGTCCTGGTCATCGTATTGCTTGCGATATAGGCCGCTTCTATAAAATTCCGCTGTCAAAAGTGGCGGGGTGAATACTCATGGTTAACTGAAACGCCACCGGTCTCAGGCATCTTCCGCCACCAGTACCTGCGCTGCTGCGTTAACTGCGGCAGCGATGCGGCCCACGTCCCGCAGTTGCACCGCGCTCATGCCGATCTCCTTGAGCGTCTGGTAATGCGACGCGACGCAGAAATGGCACTTGCCGACGATACTGGCCGCAAGCGCGAACAGTTCGAAGCGGCGCTTGTTGACGCCGCCATGCGTGGCGTACGCGTTCATCCGCAATTCGGCGCGCTGCGTCCTCAGGTCGGCGTCGTCCGCCATCTCGACATACGGATACCAGACTGTGTTCATGCCCATGAGCGCCGCGGCGGTGAGCGCGGCGTTCGCATCCGTGTCGGAGAGCTGCCCCGAGCCGCGAATCGCATCGATGATGGATTTCGATCGGGCGGCAAAGGCTGCCGCCAGCGCCGCACCCAGCGCGTCGGCCGGATCGAGGCTCGAGCGGCTGATCGTCGCATCGAGGTTGAGGCGGATGTCCTTGGCGTAATCGGGAATCCGCTCTTTGAGTACATTCAAAAAGTCCATGGCGTTTCCTATTTGCCTGGGGTGGAAGTGGGACGTGAGCCCGTGCGCACGCAATCACCTCCCGCGACCGGATGGTGGATGGGTTACAGCGTGGCGCCGCCCACTGCGCGATTGCACGGGCACAGCTCGTCGGTCTGCAGGCCGTCGAGCAGGCGCAGCACTTCCTCGGGATTGCGGCCGACGTTAAGGTTGTTCACCGACACGTGCTGGACCACGTTGTCCGGATCGACGATAAAAGTCGCGCGCAAGGCCACCCCGAAGGTTTTCTCACGAATACCCAGCTGATCGACCAGCACGCCGGTGGTGTCCGCGAACTGCCAGTGGTTGAGGCGGCTGAGGTCCTTGTGGTCGCGCCGCCAGCCGAGCTTGCAAAACTCGTTATCGGTCGAGCCGGCCAGCAGCACCGCATCCCGGTCCTCGAAATCCTTCGCCAGTTTGGCGAAGCCGACTATTTCGGTCGGACACACGAACGTGAAGTCCTTCGGATAGGTGTAGATGATTTTCCACTTGCCCGGGAACGACTGCTCGGTGATCGTCTCGAACGCCGATTGACCGTTTTCCTCGTGCTCGTTAAAGCCGGGCTTCACGCCGGTCACGCTGAATGCTTCGATTTTGTCGCCTACGGTTTTCATGCTGTAAATCCTTTGAGTGATCTGGATCGTTGCGGGTTGTCCGGTGCTGGAAGTAGTAGCGACTCACGCGCGACCCGCAGCGGGCGTCAGGGTCTTCAGACTGTCGACGGCATGCACCGGAGCCTTGTCACCCTTCATCAGATCGGCGATGGCGCCATACACCAGCCGCTGGCTCTTGAGCATGTTCTTGCCGGCGAACTCGGGCGAGGTCACCTCGATGTTGAAGTGACCGCCGCCGCCGTTGACCTCGGCTCGTGAATCGGGGATCTGGCGCTCGATGGCTTCGCGCAGCGCGTTGATGACGGAACCCTGGAACTCAGTTGGATGGGACGACATGCTGGTCTTCTTTGTATAGATGGTCTGTCCGCGATCGAGCATTGACTCGAGTTCGGGTGCGCTCAATTTCTTCACCCTCGGTCCTTGACCTGCACGCCGATGAGCTGCTGGAGCTCTCCGGACGCATGCATCGCGCGGACAATGTCGCAGCCTCCGACGAATTGCCCATCGATGTAGAGTTGTGGGATTGTCGGCCACTCGGAGAACTGCTTGATTCCATCCCGGATCTCGGTGGAACCAAGTACATCGACCGTTTCGTAGCTTGACTGCAGCTCATCGAGGATCTTCACGACCTGGGCGGAGAACCCGCACTGCGGCATGTGGCGAGTTCCCTTCATGAACAGGACGACCCGGCTTTGCGCCACGAGGTCGGAGATCTGCTGGCGGATAGGTTCGTTTAGGGACATGGTTGCTCCTTGCGGGTTGGTTGGGGTTGTGTCCGGATTGTCGGGACAGTGCTTGGGATGCTCACCGTTCTTCGTCGAAGTTGTACGCAGGCAATGTGCTGAGCCGTCTATCTTCAACTGGGCCGCCCACCGTGAAGTGGTAAAAACTCTGCCACTCGCGTGAAACGATCCCGAAGGCTGCATGGACCGGATCGTCGAAGTAACAGCCGATCCCGGTGGCGCGGATGCCAGCCTCTTCGGCTTCAAGATAAAGCAGCTGGCCCACCATGCCGGCCTCCCAGAACAAGTTCCGGTAGAACCCGCTGCCATACGTCGCCAGGCTGTCCATGTAGTCGGCGATCATGGCCAGGCTGAAGGCGCCATCGGCGGCGATGTCCTGGCCGCAGGAGATGGTGGTCGCCAGCGCTCGACAGTCCCCCTCCTGGAGGAGGTACAAGGGGAGTCCTGGCGGGCAGTCGGGCACG
>JAYVMZ010000015.1:0-4050 GCA_043758735.1 Betaproteobacteria bacterium | reverse complement strand
TCCACGGCACAATCCCAGTTGAAGGACGGCGAGGTCGAGGCGGCCCGCGCGGTCTGGAAAAAGAAATTCGGCAGCCTGCCCGCGACCCTGGAAGAACGCGCAAAGCAGGCGCGGTTCCTCGCCAGCCGGGGATTTTCCGCCGAGGCGGTGCGCACGGTGTTACGGAGCGACGAGCAGTAGCCCCGCCGCCGCCGGTAATGCAATAATCCCTTACTTGCGCCGGGCCCCGTGGTTCGGACTTTTTTCGAATCCAGGTCACCCAGGCGATGAAAAGCAGCGAAATCCGTACTCGTTTTCTCGAATACTTCAAGAAACAAGGCCACACCATCGTGGCATCCAGCCCACTCGTCCCGGGCAACGATCCGACCCTACTGTTCACCAACGCCGGCATGGTGCAATTCAAGGACGTTTTCCTCGGCCAGGACAAACGCCCGTATGTGCGTGCCACGACATCCCAGCGCTGTGTGCGTGCGGGCGGCAAGCACAACGATCTGGAGAACGTCGGCTATACCGCGCGTCACCACACTTTCTTCGAGATGCTGGGCAATTTCAGCTTCGGCGATTACTTCAAGCGCGACGCCATCCGCTTTGCCTGGGAATTGCTGACCAGGGAATATGGCCTCGATCCGAAGCGCCTGTGGATCACCGTGTACGAGACGGACGACGAGGCTTACGGGATCTGGGCCAACGAGATCGGGGTGCCGAAGGAACGCATCGCGCGCATTGGCGACAAAACGGGCGGGCAGAAATTCCAGAGCGACAACTTCTGGCAGATGGGTGATACCGGCCCCTGCGGGCCGTGCACGGAGATTTTCTACGACCATGGTCCGGGCATAGCCGGCGGGCCGCCCGGCACGGCGGACGCGGACGGCGACCGCTACATTGAAATCTGGAACCTGGTGTTCATGCAATTCAATCGGGACGAGGCCGGCACCATGCATCCGCTGCCAAAACCGTCGGTCGACACAGGCATGGGCCTGGAGCGCATCGCTGCGGTCTTGCAGGGCGTGCACAGCAATTACGAAATCGACCTGTTCCAGGACCTGATCAGGGCGGCCGCCAAAGTAACCGGCGCGAAGGACCTCGAGTCCAGTTCGCTGCGGGTCATCGCGGACCACATCCGCGCGTGTTCCTTCCTGATCACGGACGGCGTGATTCCGGGCAACGAAGGCCGCGGATACGTGCTGCGCCGGATCATCCGCCGCGCGATCCGCCATGGCTACCAACTGGGACAGAAGCAGCCGTTTTTCCACAAGCTGGTTACCGATGTTGCGCGAGTGATGGGAGACGCGTACCCGGAACTGCGTGCCGCGGAGAAACGCGTATCGGATGTCCTGAAGCAGGAAGAAGACCGCTTTGCGGAAACGCTGGAAAACGGCATGAAAATGCTGGAAAACGCCTTGCACCGCGAAGACAGGATGCTCGACGGCGAAACCGTATTCCAGCTCTACGATACGTTCGGCTTCCCGGTGGACCTGACGGCGGACATCGCGCGCGAGCGTGGCATCACGCTGGACATGGCCGGCTTCGAATCGGCGATGTCGCGGCAGCGTGAACAGGCGCGCGCCGCCGGCAAATTCAAGGCCAGTCTCGGCGTCACCTATTCCGGGGACAAGACGCTATTCACCGGATACGAACGCCTGGCGGGCGAAGCGGTGGTGGTGGCGATCTACGTGGACGGATTGGTCGTGCAGGAGATTGCATCGGGACAGAACGCCATCGTCGTGCTGGATACCACGCCCTTCTATGCTGAATCGGGCGGTCAGGTGGGCGACAAAGGCGAACTCGTGGCCGCCAGCGGCACATTCGAAGTCACCGACACGCAGAAAATCCAGGCCGAGGTGTTTGGCCATCACGGCACGCTCAAGACCGGTGTGCTGAAAGTGGGCGACAAGCTCGAAGCACGCGTGAATACGGCGCTGCGCGCGCGCACCATGCGCAATCATTCCGTGACCCACATCATGCACAAGGCCTTGCGCGATGTGCTGGGCCCCCACGTGCAGCAAAAGGGATCCCTGGTCGACACGGACAAGACGCGCTTTGATTTTGCGCACGACAAGCCGATGACAGACGAGGAAATTCGCCAGGTCGAACTCTTGGTCAACGACCAGATCCTGCAAAACGTCGCCACGAAGGCCCGCGTCCTGTCGATTGAAGAAGCGAAGAAGGCCGGCGCCATGATGCTGTTCGGAGAAAAATACGGCGACGAAGTCCGCGTGCTCGACATCGGCAATTCGCGCGAACTGTGCGGCGGTACGCACGTGTCGCGTACCGGCGATATCGGCGTGTTCAAGATTTATTCGGAAGGAGGCGTCGCGGCAGGCATCCGCCGCGTGGAAGCGACGACCGGCGGCAGTGCTCTGGCAATGATGAACAGCCAATTGCAGGAGTTGCAGGAAGTCGCCAGGCAACTGCGTGTGCCGCCGACCGGCGGCATGGTCGAAGCGGCGGTGAGCAGTCTGCTCGACGAGAAAAAGGCACTGGAAAAGGAGTTGTCCAGGCTCAAGTCGAAGCTCGCAAGTTCACAAGGCGACGATCTCGCCGATCAGGCCATTGCGGTAGGCTCCGCCAAAGTGCTGGCAGCCAAGCTCGACGGCGCGGATGCCAAAACGTTGCGCGAAACAATGGACAAGCTCAAGGACAAACTCAAGTCGGCGGCCATCGTCCTCGGCGCCGTGGAAGACGACAAGGTAACCCTGATTGCCGGGGTGACCGCCGACCTCACAGCAAAGGTGAAGGCCGGCGAACTGGTGAATTTCGTTGCCCAGCAGGTCGGCGGGAAAGGCGGCGGTCGGCCGGACATGGCTCAGGCTGGAGGCACGGAGCCCGCCAAGTTACCGGCGGCGCTGGCAAGCGTGGGCGATTGGGTCAAGGCGCGCATCGCATAGGGCCGGCGGTTTGCCGGCGACAGGGGGAGCTATGAACAGGCTGGCAAATTTGTTCGCTGGAGCGGCTCTGGCAGCAAGTTCGTTGTCCGCATTCGCGGACGCGCAGGACCTGAACATCTTTCATGCCATCACGATCGACGCACCGGCCGACGAGGTGTGGGCGATGATCGGCGATTTCGGCGGCATCCAGCGCTGGGCGCCAGGTACGGAATCCAGCCGCCTGATATTGCACAAGAGAAACGAAACCGGCGCCATCCGGTTGTTGCGGCGTCGTGGCGACGGCACCCAGGTCACCGAGAAACTGCTCGACTACGATCCCGACAACCGGCGCATGGCCTACACCTATGTCGATGGCGTGGTGAGGGCGTCGGATTATTATTCCGAGGTCGTCGTCAAGGACGCCAGCAATGGCCAATCCGTCGTCGAGTGGCGCGGACGCTTCAAGCGCCTCGCTTACTGGACCGACGAACCGCCCCAGGGACAGGACGATAAGTCGGCGCTCGATTTCCTCAACGGCGCCTACAAGAGCGGACTCGACAACCTGAAGAAGGTGCTCGAGGAGCGGAGCCGCTAGAACGGCAGCTTTGCAGCGGGGGCCGCATGCAACAGCACACGCCGGAACTCTTCCTGGATGCGTTTGAGTGCGGCGGCGTTGTCGGCCTCAAAGCGCAGCACCACCACCGGTGTGGTGTTCGATGAGCGCGCCAGGCCGAAGCCGTCGGCATACTCGACACGCAACCCGTCGATCTTGATGATCTCGCGCGCCGTGGAAAAAACGGCACCTTTTTGCAGTTTTTCGATCAGCGCGTAGTTCTCGCCTTCGCCGAGCTTGATCTGCAGTTCCGGCGTGTTGATCGAATCCGGCAGCCTGTCGAACGCCGCCTGGATGTCCGGAACGCCACTCAGAATTTCCAGCAACCGCGCACCGGCATAGGCGCCGTCGTCGAATCCGTACCAGCGTTCCTTGAAGAAAACATGGCCGCTCATTTCGCCGGCCAGCAACGAGCCCGTCTCCTTCATCTTGGCCTTGATCAGGGAATGACCAGTCTTCCACATGGTGGGTTTGCCGCCGTGTTCGCGAATCCACGGCGCCAGGTTGCGCGTGCATTTGACGTCGAACAGGATTTCGGCGCCGGGATTGCGCGCGAGCACGTCGGCCGCG
>JAYVMZ010000014.1:0-2902 GCA_043758735.1 Betaproteobacteria bacterium | reverse complement strand
CCCACAGGGGACTTACACCCCATCAGTTCATGCCCATGTCGGGCGCACACCCAGCGCTGGTGCGGACCGTCCGCCTGCGGCGTCCAGCCGCACAGCTTTTTCGTTAGGCGTCAGAGTAGGAGTTTTCGTGAACCCTGCAAAGATTCTCGCGGTCTACGTTGGGTTAATTCGTCCGCCTCGTCGGTTTGCCGTGCACCGTAGAGTCTTTGTATTAACCCAAGAGTTTTCTAATGATCGCGTAGGGTGGGCGAGACGCAAAATCCTTTGTAGCAGGAGCCACCGAATTTAGTCTAGTCCCTGAAGTCATAGCTCGCAAGCGAGAGCATCCTGTGAAAAGGCTCCCACGTATTGCAGAACGGAAATGACAGAAACAAGGCCAAGGTCAATACGGAAGTGGCGCAAAGTCTTGCACAGCGATTCAATATCCACAGCATTCCGACCATGGCGTTGTTTCGCGGCGGACGCGAGATCGCACGCCAGTCCGGCGCGATGGGCGCGGGCGCGATCGCCAGTTGGGTGCGCGCCAATTCATGAGAATATCCGACTGACAACGCCAACCCTACACTCCCATGTCCACGACATCGCTGATACGCAATCTGGTCCTTCCCGTCCTGATCACCCTGACCGCGCAGGACGCCCTGTCCGTCGGCGCCCCGGATTGCAGCCAGGACGCAGCGGCCTGCCTTCGCCTGGCTGCCGCCGAAACCGCGGCCTTCGTCGACGAGTGCGCAAAAGTATTCCCGGCTTCGAAGGCCGAACTCGATACCGCCCTGGCGCGATGGAGTATCCGAAAATTGCGCATAGCCGGAGTGGAGGCCGCGATGAAACCAGGCTCTCCTGAGCGCGTGGCGCTGGGAAAAAAAGCGGCGGCCTACCTGAAGTCCGTCGGCAGCTATGAGCGGGAGATCGAATGCACCGGCCGCATGGCGTTGCTGAAAAACAAGGAGCCGAGGATCCGCTCCGATTTCGTCCGCCTGCCAACGGATCCGCTCGAACCGTACAGGTAGGGCACATGTTCGCAGTCCTTCGACCAACAGCGATGCCGTAGCGCTTGACCGGTATGGGGACCGCGGCCCGCATTCGGGCTTATCGCATTCGCGCCGGCAAATCGCAGGCGGATTTGGCGAAAAGCCTCGATCTCAACATCGCCTGGTATGCGGAAGTCGAATCGCGCGACGGCGAACTTGCTGCAACGCTGACGATGTTCAAGGCCATGGAACTCGCGTCGATCCTCGAGGTGCCGTTGCATGAGCTGCTGGATGCGCCGCCGGTTACCGGCAAAGGCATGACGCTAATCGAACTGCCGGACCACATTCTCGCTTATGCAAAATACGCAGGCATTTCCGTCGAGCAGCTGGAAGAACAGATCGGCTGGGAACTGCGCGATTTTATCGCGCGCCCGATTCAAGGCGCGACGGACTTGCCAATCCGGTTTTTCCAGGCTGTCGCGACCCTGCTCGGGATAAACTGGCTGCTACTGGTACCGGATGAATCACAGGATTGATACCGAATCGATTCCGCTGGCTGATAAAAGATGACCTCCCCTCTCATGATTCTAGTGGCCGGGCCCTACCGGTCAGGCACCAACGACGATCCCTTACTGATCGCGAGCAACGTCCAGGCGATGACCGACATGGCGCTTCGCGTGTTCCGTGCGGGACACCTTCCGGTGCTTGGCGAATGGTTCGCACTACCGCTCTACGAAGATATTCCTCTCGCCGGCTGATCCGGCCATGCATACCTATCAGGGTCGATGCCATTGCGGCGCCATCGGGTTCGAGTTGCGCAGTGCGCGCGCACCAGACCAGTGGACAGTCCGCGCCTGCCAATGCAGCTTCTGTCGCGCCCATGGTGCTCGAGCGACTTGAGACACTGAAGCGTCCATCCGCTTCATCATTCCGGACGAGTTCAGGCTGAATCGCTATCGCTTCGCGTCGAAGTCCACCGATTATTATGTCTGCCGCAATGGCGGCGCGTATGTTGCCAGCGTGATCGACTCGCTGCGCGGCCGCTTTGCCACGCTGAATGTGAATGTCATCTTCCCGGTGGTCGACGTCCCGGCAGCGGCCCACATCACTTACGACGGTGAAACGCCGGCGCAGAAACGCGCACGGCGCGAGCGACAATGGACCCCGGTTACGGACATTGCGTAGAAAAGATGACCGGGCACTCCGTCCCCTTGAAAGGGAGGGAGAAGCCGGTCCGGGTTAAGCGAAGGGTTGTGGGATCATTCCGCAAGGGGCGCGCCTGACATACACTGGCCGCCTACTCCCGCTCCTGCGCACGGACCATGAAAAAAGCCGACTGGTATTTCGACTTCATTTCGCCTTATGCCTACATCGGGCTGACGCGGCTCGAGCGGTTTTCGCAGGAGCTGGACATATGCCACCGCCCGGTCCTGTTCGCGGGCTTGCTCAACCATTGGGAGCAGAAGGGGCCGGCGGAGATTCCACCCAAGCGCGTCTGGACATTCCGCTATTGCACCTGGTGGGCGGCACGGCAAGGCATTCCAATGCGCGCTCCCGCTGTTCATCCCTTCAATCCCCTGCCCTACCTGCGGCTTTCGATCGCCGCCGGAAATACGCCCGACGCGATCCGCCGCATCTTCGCAGCCCTGTGGACGACGGGCGGCGATCCGGCCGATGAACGGGCGTTCGCCGAACTCGCGCGATCCCTCGGTATCGATCCCGCGCGGCTGGGCGATCAGGCGATCAAGGATGCATTGCGGCTGGAGACCGACCAAGCGATCGCGCGCGGTGTATTCGGCGTGCCGACGCTCATCATCGACGACGAATTATTCTGGGGGTTCTTCATCAATTCCACTGTGATTTTTCACTCAGTGATGGAGAATCCGGTTTTTCAACATTTCCGGCCTGAACATGAAAGACACCGCGCTGTATGA
>JAYVMZ010000013.1:0-4228 GCA_043758735.1 Betaproteobacteria bacterium | reverse complement strand
GTTCACCGTTCACCGATCACCGTTCACCTTTTCGCCATGTCCTCAATGACCCCCCAGGAAATCGTCCACGAACTCGACAAACATATCGTCGGGCAGGACGACGCCAAGAAAGCTGTTGCCATCGCGTTGCGCAATCGCTGGCGGCGCCAGCAGGTGGCCGAACCGCTGCGCCAGGAAATCACGCCGAAGAACATCCTCATGATCGGGCCCACCGGCGTGGGCAAGACGGAGATTGCGCGGCGGCTTGCGCGTCTCGCCGAGGCCCCTTTCATCAAGGTCGAGGCGACGAAATTCACGGAAGTCGGCTATGTCGGCAAGGACGTGGATTCCATCGTGCGCGACCTGGTGGAAAGCGCAATCAAACAGGCCCGCGAGCAGGAAACGCGCAAGGTGCGGCACCGTGCCGAGGACATGGCAGAGGAGCGCATCCTCGATACCTTGTTGCCGGCGGCGCGGGAAATCGGCTTTCAGCCGGATCAGCAAGACGGTGATAATGCGACACGGCAGAAATTCCGCAAGCGGCTGCGCGAAGGCGAACTCGACGACAAGGAGATAGAAATCGAAGTCGTGGCGGCGCAGGCGCAGATGGAAATCCTGGCGCCGCCCGGCATGGAAGATCTGACCTCGCAGATCCAGGGCATGTTCCAGAACCTCGGCGGCGCACGCCGCAAGACGCGCAAGCTCAAGATTCGCGAAGCGATGAAACTGCTGACCGAGGAAGAGGCGGCGAAGCTGGTCAACGACGAAGACCTCAAACTCAAGGCGCTCGCCAACGTCGAGCAGAACGGCATCGTGTTCATCGACGAGATCGACAAGATCACCAGCCGCCAGGAAACCGGCGGCGCCGAGGTTTCCCGCCACGGCGTGCAACGCGATCTGTTGCCGCTGGTGGAGGGCACCACCGTCAACACAAAATATGGAATGATCAAGACCGACCACATCCTGTTCATCGGCAGCGGCGCCTTCCATCTTTCCAAGCCGTCCGACCTGATCCCGGAACTGCAGGGCCGCTTCCCTATCCGCGTCGAACTCGATAGCCTGACGGTGGAAGACTTCGAACGCATCCTCACCTCCACCGATGCCTGCCTCACGCGGCAATATCAAGCGCTCCTGGAAACCGAGGAAGTCAAACTCGATTTCCGCCCGGACGGCATCCGCCGCATGGCCGAGATCGCCTGGCAGGTTAATGAAAAAACCGAAAACATCGGCGCACGCCGGCTCTACACCGTCATCGAAAAACTGCTGGAGGACGTCTCGTTCGACGCGAATCGCGAACACGGCAAAGTCATCGTCATCGATGCGGCCTATGTGGATTCCCGGTTGAAGGCGCTGGCGCAGAGCGAAGATCTTTCGCGTTACGTGCTTTGACCGCGCGGCGGGCGCGGTCGGTCGTTGCGTCACATTTCCCCAAACGCGGGAATTCCTGATAACTTGCGATAACCGGACCAGCCATGACCAACGGCACGCTCTTCACCCTCGAAGTCAATCCAAAGCTTCCACCGCGGCTCGCGCGGCTGGAAGAACTCGCCAACAATCTTCACTACAGCTGGGACCGGCAGACGCGGCTGCTGTTTTCGCGGCTCGACCCGCCGCTCTGGGGCCGGGCCGGGCACAACCCGAAGGCCTTCCTGAAACGCATCGACGAGCAGAAACTGGTCGATGCCGCCGACGATCCGGTATTCATGGGAAACCTGAACCGGGTCCTTTCCGCATTCGATACTTATCTGCAGGAACCGCTGCGCCGCAATGGATCGGAATGGCTGCGCAAGAACGACGTCGTCGCCTATTTCTGCGCGGAATTCGGTTTCCATGAAAGCCTGCCGATTTATTCCGGCGGCCTCGGCATCCTGGCCGGCGACCATTGCAAGTCGGCCAGCGACATGCGCCTGCCGTTCGTCGGCATGGGATTGCTATATCGCCAGGGCTACTTCCACCAGACCATCGACAGCGAAGGCAACCAGCAGGCGCTGTATGCCGACTCGGATTTCGAAGATCTGCCCGTCACGCCATGCCTGCGCGACGACGGATCCGAGGTGCGCGTGGGCATTGAATTTCCGGGCAGGGAGGTGCAAGTCAAAGTGTGGCAGGCACGCATCGGGCATGTGACGCTCTATCTGCTCGATACGGACCTCACCGAGAATTCCGCGGAAGATCGCAACATCACGCACCGCCTGTACGGCGGCGACCGCAATACGCGCATCCAGCAGGAGATCGTTCTGGGCATCGGCGGCGTGCGCGCTTTGGCGGCGATGGGCATCAAACCCACTGCGTGGCACATGAATGAAGGACACCCGGCTTTCCTGGTGCTCGAGCGAGTGCGCACGCTGGTTGCGCAGGGGATGACTTTCGACGCTGCGCTGGAAGCGGTTGCGTCGAATGCGGTGTTTACCACACACACCCCGGTGCCGGCGGGACACGATCACTTCAGCGCTGAAATGATCTCCGGCTATTTCCCGTGGCTGCGCAAACAGCTCGGGCTCACCGAGGAGCAGTTTCTCGCGCTGGGGGCGGTCAACGGCGGGCAGGAGTTCAACATGACGGCGCTGGCAATCCGCGGTTCGCGCTTCCAGAACGGCGTGAGCCGCATCCATGGCGGCGTTTCCTCGCAAATCTGCGCGCCGCTGTGGCCGGAAATCGATCCGCGCGAAAACCCGCTGTCTTATGTGACCAACGGCGTGCACGTGCCCACCTTCCTCGCGCCCGAATGGGCCGAGCAGTTCGACAAGTTCCTCGGTTTCGACTGGGTGCAACTTGCCGGCAGTCAGGGTTTCCGGGATCGCCTGGAAGCGATGCCTGACCACTTGTTCTGGAGCGTGCGGCAATCGCTCAAGGCGCAGATGCTGCACCTGGTACGCCACCGCGTTTCCCGCCAGCATTCCCGCAACCAGGGATCGGAGGCGCACCTCGAGCGGCTGTTGCGCCTCGCCGATCCGGTCAACCCGAACGTACTGACCGTAGGTTTCGCGCGCCGATTCGCGACCTATAAACGCGCCACGCTGTTGTTCCAGAATCTCGACTGGCTGCGCACGATACTCGGGGACGAAGCAAGACCGGTCCTGTTCATCTTCGCCGGCAAAGCCCACCCTGCTGACGTACCCGGGCAGGACGTCATCCGCGAACTGAACCGGGTCGCGCGCATGCCGGAGTTCGAGGGCAAGATCCTGCTGCTCGAAGACTACGACCTGCATCTCGCGCGCCGCCTGGTTTCCGGCGTGGACGTATGGCTGAACAATCCGATGTATCCGCTGGAGGCAAGCGGCACGTCCGGCATGAAGGCCGGCATCAACGGCGTGCTCAATCTGTCCGTCCTCGACGGCTGGTGGGGAGAAGGCTACGACGGCCACAACGGCTGGGCGATCGAGCCGGTGGCGGAAAGCCTCGACGAGGCGCGCCGCAATTTCGAGGAAAACCGCACGCTGCACGAATTGCTGCAGGATCACGTCGTTCCGACCTACTACCGCCGCGGCGAGATGGGCTACTCGGCGGAATGGATCCGTATGGCGAAGCGCTCGATCGCCTCGATCCTGCCGCGCTTCTCGTCGAACCGCATGGTCAACGAGTACCTGGCGAAATTCTATCTGCCGGCAACCCGGCAGGGACGGCGTTATGCGGAGTCCGATTTCGAGCCCGCGCGCCGCCTGGCGCTGTGGAAACAGCACATGCGTGAAGTGTGGCCGAAAGTAACGCTGCGGCGGCTTGACGCACCGAAGAAGACCATCGCCTTTGGCAACGGCCTGCAACTCGAAGTCGCTGTTTTTCTCAATGGGCTGCGTCCGGAGGATGTCGCACTCGAACTGCTGATCGCGAAACAAACGGGCCATGAAGGCGAGGGCCACGCGAAAGCCTACCGTTTCGAATCCGCCGGTACGCAAACCGATCAGGGCGAACAGCGCTTCGCGCTCGAGTTGAGTCCGCAGATGTGCGGCAAGCTGGAATACCGCATTCGCCTGTATCCGCAGCACGAACTGCTGACCCATCCGTTCGAACTGGGCATGATGCGCTGGCTGTAGCGCTACGGCCGTTTTCCTGCGTCGGCCTTTGCCACGCAATTTTTTCGCTTGGTTACGAAGTCCGCCCTGCCCTTGAATCGCCCTTGAATCGTTGACAGTCGCAGGGGCGGGACATAGCATTACGCTCCCCGGCCATGTCAACGCTCGCAATCCCCGTCACGTTTCAACCGAACGCCCCGGAATAACGTCAGGGCGAACGTGATCTGGAAGCACAGGCG
>JAYVMZ010000012.1:0-5195 GCA_043758735.1 Betaproteobacteria bacterium | reverse complement strand
TGCCCGTTTTGTTGTTGCTTCCCAACCCGCCTGACTCCGTCAGGCAGGTCTGCGTTACGGCTTCAATTGTGCGCGAATTTCTCCGCCTTTGTGCTCGGCGCTGTGGACATTGATGTAAAGGTTGCCGTCCTTGAGGCTCTGGAATTGTTCGTCGGTGAGCCTGGTCCCGGGCGGAATGCCCCATTCGTCGTCTGACAGCATGGTCAGGTCTACGATGTGCGGGCCATTCATGCCCGTCGCGCCCTGGTGAATATGCGCAACCGTGCCTTTGATGCCCAAAGTCTTTATCGTGCCGCTGACGGATTTGTCATCCTTAACCATGATCGTACTGGTTCCCGTTGCGAGGCTTTTCACCGGGGGAACTTCCTGGCCACCGCTGAGACTGGTTTCGATCGGTGCCATCGCCAACGCAGTTCCGCCAACGAGAGCGACCATCAGCGTTAAAGCGGCAAGCGCAAAACCTGGCTTACAGGGATTTGTATTCATGGTAGTCGCCTTCATCAAGGTTGATTAAAATTCGTTCGTCCGGTGCTTTCGAGTCCGCAGCACCGTGGCGAGCAGGTACCCGGCCGCGACCGCGATGCCGAGCGACAGCACGGGATTGGCGCGAACGTAGTCACACGTCTCACCCATCGCCCGCAACCTCGCAAATCTGAATTGCTCGCGCTTTACATTGAATACGGTTGCGGTGTGGGTCGCAGCGCCGGTGGCCCTGTCGACCGTGCGGTGTGCGCCCGATGCGATGCGGTCCACAGCCGGGTGCGCGGCCCCGGTTACTTTATCTATGACGCTATGCGCGCCCGTGCTGGCTCTTTCGACTGCGCTCGCCACTCTGCGGTCTTTATCGTTGAAACCTGGCGTAATTTTTTCGAATGTGCTCATGGCTGCCTCCATTGATGGCGCTCCGGTGGCAAGATCCTTCGCGGATCCGGACACCGGCCCGCCCGGCTTGCTAATAGCTGATGTTGTTCTGGACCCGTTGCACGCCTTTGATGCTGTGCGCGATCTCGGCAGCCTTATTGGCTTCCGTCCAGTTCGATGCCGTGCCGGCCAGCGTCACGACGCCGTTGGTCGTGTCCACCGATATGTGGCGGGCGTCGACCGCCTTGTCGGCGACCATTTCCGCCTTAACCTTGGTCGTGATCCAGGAATCATCGACATATTCTCCGGTCCTTTGGCCCGACCCTGCACAACCTGCCAGGCCCAGAATCAGCGCCCCCAGCACCAGCCAACTTCCTTTGAATCCGTTCTTCATCGTCTTGCTCCTCGTTGGGTGTTTCGTCGGACATCAGTGGGACACCGGAGGCTAGGCCCAAATCCGGACGGGGTCTGTCGGTTGGCGCACATATGGACCGTATGCCGGGCAATATCCGCTAATTCAACGAGGAATTGCCAGTGCCGCCACGAGCGATGACACCGGCTGCCTGTCTACGAATAAGTCGACCCATGTCCCGTTACCGACGCCGCGTTGCTCTATGGCGGCAAGCGCTGGTTCATCCCTCCGGTCAGCGAGAACCTTTACGTCAAGGTGGCCGGTGCGCTGGTATACGGCTACCGGAAGCCGTAGGAAAACAAGTTGCCGATCAACCACGATGGTTACGGCCTCGCGATCGTGCCTGCGGTCGGCTATCAGTTCGGGCGGACCAATGTGCAGCTCGTGTTTCTCGGCACTGCCGCAGCGGTGGTCACGTTTGGGTGCCGATTCTGGAAGTAGCAGCCCGGTCAGGCTGCGCGTGATTGGTGATTGGTAATTGGTGATTGGTAATTGGTAATTGGTAATTGGATCTATTGCCTATTTCCTCGCTAGTTACCAATCACCATTCACCAATCGCTCATTCGCACTCTTGCGATTCGCACATTCGCCCCCATCTTGCCGCTTCGACCACATTTCCGAGCCCCAATGAAAAAGCCGCCCAACATGGCAACGAAGTTTCAAAGCAGCATGGCCAAGACGGAGGCGGTTGCCGGCACGGCGGAAGTCAGGATCATCTTTACGGACGACAGCGCCTTTTCGTTCCATGCGGTCAGCGGGGATGCGAAGCCGACTGTGAACGGCGAGGGCAGTTCATTGGCCCAGGAATTCGCCGCCGGTGTGAACAAGTACACTTTCCTCGCCGCAGGCGTGCAAATGGCATTCAGCGACGGAAGTTCCTGCAACCTGAATTTCGGCAAGGCCATCGGCGCCTCGTCGTCGTAGTATCCCCCGCAGTTTCCCTATCGCGCCGGCACTTTATGCCGGTTGGTGCACATATGGCGACTTTCGACGTGTCGCCTTGCGCGGTTTGCACCGGTCCTTGCGATATCTTCCGCTAAGTACGTCAACGCACCGAACGCCGCGATGGCTACAGAAATGATCGTGACGATCGTGACCGCGACCAACACTGATGGCCGCGGCACCTCGGACCGTCGGGCCGGCTGTGGGCAAACCGGAGTTTCCCCGGTCGCCAGTCATTTTGCATAGAGAAGCATGCGCTCCGACGGCGACGTCGTCGCTGTAAGGCGACATCGCCGGATTCTCGTCACAAACTGTCACTTGGGCCTGCTGGCTGCAACTTGCCGCCCGCGCGGGCTGTCATAGCGGGCATAGAAGAATGAGGAGACAGCCATGAAATCATGCACGGGCTTACTGTTGACGTACGCACTCGTGCTGCCGCTTTTCGTGTCGGCCGCGTTCGCACAAGTGACCGAGTTGGGGCCAGCCGATCAACCGCGGTACGCGCAACCCGTCCAATCCGGTCAATACGAGCCCCGGCAGGTGTTCGCACAGCAGGAGCTTGACCAGATGCTCGCGCCGATAGCGCTGTATCCGGATTCACTGCTCTCGCAAATCCTGATGGCCTCGACGTATCCGATCGAAGTCGTGCAGGCGGCACGCTGGTCGAGAGCCAATCCAGGCTTGAGCGGCGATGCGGCGGTGAGGGCAGTCGAACAGCAGAGTTGGGATCCCAGCGTCAAGTCGCTGGTCGCGTTTCCGCAGATCATCTCCATGATGGACGAGAAGCTCGACTGGATGGAGCGGCTGGGCGACGCATTTCTTTCGCAGCAACAACAGGTGATGGACGCGGTCCAGGAATTGCGCCAGAAAGCGCAGGCGGCGGGCAACCTTCAGTCCAATGAAATCGTGCGCGTCGAGCCGCAGGGCCAGACCATCATCATCGAGCAGGCCAATCCGCAGGTGGTGTATGTGCCGTACTACGACCCCACCATCATCTACGGTCCGTGGTGGTATCCGGCTTATCCGCCGGTGTACTGGGGCCCCTGGCCCGGCTATTACGCGCGTCCGGGATTCAGCACGGGATTTTTCTGGGGCGCAGGCATTACCATCGGCACGGGATTTTATTTCGGTGCCTTCGACTGGCCGCATCGCTACGTCGCCGTGGTGAACATCAACAATTTCTACTATCAGCCGCCTGTCAGCGCGCCAAGCGGTGTGCCGCCAGGCGGCTGGTATCACGATCCGGCGCATCGTCGCGGCGTTCCGTATCGCGATCCCGTACTACGCCAAGAATTTGCCCGCCCCGCCCCGGTTGGAAGGCCCGACGTGCGGCGCGAATTTCGCGGCAATGAACCGCCGCGGGTACAAGGTCCCGACCGCCGTCCCGATTGGCAAGAAGATTCCGATCACAACCGTCCGGACCAGCGCGCCAATCGGCGCGATCGCGCGCGACCGCGTCCCGACAACGCACGTCCGAACAACAATGTCCGGCCCAACGGACCGGACCGCGATCGTTCCGATATTCGCATTGCGCCGGCCCAGCCGAGTGTGGGCAAGGCGCCCAGCCGGCCGAATGCACCCGATGCAGGCCGTGCCGAATCACGCAACGTACCGGCGCAGCCGAACGCCAATCCCGCACCCAATCGGCCGAATGCGCCCGATCGTGTCGGTAGCGAACAACGCCCTTTGCCAAGCACTCCAGTGGCACGACCCGCGCCGGTGCAAGCGCGCCCGGGTATCGAACCGCGACCGCATATTTTCGATGGCGTGGGCCAGGGTCCCGCGGTGCGCGAGTCCAGCCCGCGCGGTCATGACAGTTCCCAGCGCGCGGCGACCCCGGCTCGTCCGGTTGCGCAGCCGCAAACCGAGCCGCCTGCGCCAAGGCCGCAAGCCGCGCGGCCCGCTAGTGAAAAGCGCCCCTCGGGTGGCGTAGGCGACCCGGGGCAGCATCAGCAGCGTGAACGCTAGCCCAATGGTCCTTCCGCTGGTTATCAACGCAATCGAGTCGACACAAACACAGTGAACACGTCGGAGCAAACGTTTTTGCGGAAACTGCCCGGGATGGTCGTCGTCCTCATGCTGTGCGTAGCGGCACCTCTCGCGTTGGCGGAAACGCCTGCACAGAGAACCTTCGCGTCTCCCGACGAGACAGGTAGGCCATACTCGTGATCGGCGATGATGAGAGGCCCATGCCGATTCCACTGGTGAAAACCGACAGCCGCTGGCATTTCGACGCCAGGCAGGGCGAGAAGGAAATCCTCGCGCGGCGCATCCGGCGTCATGAGCCTCATGGTCAACTACGAAGGCGTAGTGTACAAAAGAATCGCGGCCGCGAAACGACTGCGCTCGCCGCCGGAATGACTACCTTCAACCCGGACGCGAGCTGGAAAAGGTAGTGAACAGTGAACAGTGAACAGTGAACAGTGAACAGGGTAAGGTGGCGCACCACGCCCGGGTGCTAAGGTGTAGTAGTTCAGACTCCATCTGACGGATCGTGTCCGCCCAAGTTGCCTCTACTTCGTATGTAAAGGGCCGCATTCGGCCAGAAGCTGCCCTGCAGCGAAATCGCGGTTAGAGGTCGTTCGACGGCGCGATCGGCCAAATGAGACGGTCGCATTACGCCCTCAGTTGCCAATACAGCCTCAGACCGCCACCAGCTCGCTGGCCTTGCGGATCAGGGAATCTTGGTCTATAAAAGCAGCTGAGAATAATGTCGTTCTCATGTTTCGTCTTACAAAGAAGAAAACCGGCCGCCGTCTAGGCGTGGGGTTATCGTAGCCAGATCTGGTCCAGATCTTTTTACCTGAGCCAGTCGACCGGGTTCCAAGAGCCGTTGCGCTCTTCTCGGCGTAATTTTTCGCCTCCAAAAGTCCCAATTAATTCGGTATTGGATTCGCTTGTATCGTGATATCGGCTCTGTCATATAAGGAGTTGCGGTTACGGTAATGCCGACACCCAGTAGCAAGGCCTTCTTTTGTGA
>JAYVMZ010000011.1:0-3757 GCA_043758735.1 Betaproteobacteria bacterium | reverse complement strand
CGTTGCGCTCGCGCTCGAGGATTTCGCAGCGCACGCGCATCAGCGCCGCGGCGATCGAATACGCCCAGAAGGCGAAGACCATGACCAGCATGCCGGTCAACATGATGCTCGCCATGCTTGGCGCCCGGGTGATGCTGACCGACGACCCCTGATGCAGCGTATTCCACCACTTGACCGAAAAATAAATGATCGGCACGTTGATCGCGCCCACCATCGCCAGCACGGCGGACGCCTTGTCGGCGCGGCGCGGATCGTCGATCGCGGCAGCCAGCGACATATAACCCAGATAGAGAAAAAACAGGATCAGCTCCGAAGTCAGGCGCGCATCCCATACCCACCAGGCGCCCCAGGTCGGGCGGCCCCAGAAAGCGCCGGTCCATAGCGCGATGAAGGTCATCAGGGCGCCGGTCGGCGCAAGCGCATGCGCCATCATCGACGACAGGCGGGTATTGAATGCCAGGCCGATACCGGCCCAGAACGCCATGACTATATAGATGAGCATTGACATCCACGCGGCCGGCACGTGGATGAAGATGATGCGATAGGCGTCGCCCTGCTGAAAATCGGTGGGCGCCGCAATCAGCGCAATGTACAAACCGACCAGCGCCAGCACGACGGCGACGCCCATGAACCACGGCGCCATTCTTCCGGCCAGCGGATAGAAGGTCTGTGGGGAGGAATACTTAAACCAGTTCATGTCGCGAATCTATTCCAATGAAATTTTCAGTGCCATTGCCGTTGCCAAAGGCGCGAACACCAGCGCAGCCAGCGACATCGCGCCCAACAGCGACAAATGCCCCGTCACGCCCATTCCTGTTGCCGATGCCGTCACGGCGCCAGCGCCGAACACCAGCACCGGCACATAAAGCGGCAAAACCAGCAACGCGGTCAGCGCCCCGCCGCCGCGCACGCCGAGTGTCAACGCCGCGCCCACGGCACCGATCAATGAAAGCGCCGGTGTGCCGAGCAGCAGCGACACCATCAATGTCGCCAGCGCGTCGCCCGGCAAATCAAATTGCACCCCCAGCAGGGGCGCCACCAGCACCAGCGGCAACCCGGTCGTCAGCCAATGCGCCAGGACTTTCGACAACACCAGCAAGGTCAGCGGCTGCGGTGTCAGCACAACCTGCTCCAGCGTGCCGTCCGCGTAATCGGCCCCGAACATGCGCGCCAGCGACAGCATCGCCGCGAGCAGTGCGGCGACCCAGACTACGCCCGGCGCGATTTCGCGCAGCGTATCCGGCTGCGGCCCGACACCAAGCGGAAACAGGCTCACGACGATGACGAAAAAGAAAAATGTCGTCAGCACGTCGCTGCGCCGGCGCGCCGCGATCAGCAGGTCGCGGGCCACGACCGCGCGGCAGGCGCCCGCCGCCGTCGCCGCCAATTACTGTGCTCCCAATTCGAGCGGGCATACCTGCACGCCCGTGAGTTCGACTTCCTGGTGCGTCGTAAAAATCGCCATGCCGCCTGCACGCAAGTGGGCAACCACGACGGCCGCGACTCGCGCAACGGAAGCGGCATCGAGCGCCGCGAACGGTTCATCGAGCACCCACAGCGGCTTGTCCGCTGAAAAGCCGAGCCGGCACAGCGCGACCCGGCGCTTCTGTCCCTGCGACAACACCCTTGCGGGAAGGTCCGCAACCGAAGCAAGACCCTGTGCGTCCAGCGCCGCACGCAACGCAACATCATCGGTACCCATACCGGCGAGCGCCAGCGCGTAACGCAGGTTCTCGACCGCCGTGAGATCGTCCTTGAGGCCATTGGAATGGCCGAGGAACGCCAGGTTGCGCCGGTAGTCCTCACCCAGCGCGGCAATCCGTCCATCTTTCCAGAGGATTTCGCCCGCTTCCACCGGCGACAGCCCGGCGAGCATTCTCAGCAGGCTGGTCTTGCCGCTGCCGTTCTCCCCGCCGACGCGCAACGCCTGCCTCGCTTCCAGTCGAAACGACAGATCATGGAACAGACGCCGGTTGCCGCGGGTACATTCGATCTGACGGGCCTGGAGCATTGCTTTCGGGACGACCGGGTGGGATGACGCGGGCGCGCCATTATAGCCGGGGCAGCGGGGGATTGATCGATTCGGCGATTAAGTAATTCAGTGATTGGGGGATTGAGCAAAGTGCCGATGCCCCAGCCGCCTATTCACATAGTCACTCAATCCCTTAATCACTGCTTTGAGGCGGCGCAGGCGCGGCGCATGCTCTCGCCGCCGGGCGCGTCGGGATTGACCCACTCGAAACTGATTTCGGCATCCGGAGTGCGATAAACGTCACTTCCATCGCCGCTTGCCATGGCGCCGCGATACAGTGTCGTTTCTATGTTAGCGCGGCCGCCTTTCTTGCAGTCGTAACGCGTCAGCCGCGTGGCCGATAGATAGGGTTTGATCGGCCGCCGCGTAAGCTGGACTTCCGGAAAATTCCACAGCAGCAGCACTTCGACGATATCGCCCTCGCGCTTCAGGCTGTCGCGGTCGAAATAGAAAACCGACTCGGCATCGCCGCTGATTTCCACCCAATCGCGTGCAGCAGCCGCCAGCGGCAGAAGAAGCAATAAAAACAGGAAAATTCGCATGGCTCCGGGATCGCGTGATTTCTCTCGCGGCGAAGCCTACCTTTGTGCGGCGCCGGACTCAAGGGCTGGCGAAGCATGGTCGCGGGAAGACGATGATCGTCCGCTACGCAGTCAAGAACGGTTTGATCGACTAATCCGGACTAGTTCGGGTCAGGGCCTCTTGTTCTGCTCGACGGCAGCAGCCATCTCCCGCGCAATCGCATCGTCCGACTCGCGCAACCCCGCTATGACGCCCTCCTGATCGGCCGACGGCCGGTTCTGACTGGTTTTCCACTTTCCGATCAGGCGCGTCAAATGAATTTCGATGCCGACGATTGCGCGCAACTGCATGGCGACAAAATCCTCCGGCGCATCGGTAATGGACCACGGTTGCGCACGGGAGGCTTCGAAGCGATCCGTGAGTCCACTGACAAACTTGCGCAACCAGGCGGAGTCCTCGAAGACGCGCATGGTGCCGTACGCATGAACCACGATATAGTTGAAGGTCGGCACAACCTTCCCGTTTTCCTTCTTGGTCTGGTACCAAGACGGCGTGACATAGGTCTGCGCGCCCTGGAAAATCACCAGCGGTTCGACTTCCTTGGAGAATTCGCGCCATACGGGGTTCGCGCGGGCCACGTGCGCACGCAAGGTGCCATACGGAGCCGGGTCTGGATCGATTTCGAACGGAACGTGGTTCGCGTTCAGACCGTCGGTGCCGAAGGTGACCAGCGCGCCAAGCGGATGGGCGCGAATCAAGCGATGCAAGATTTCTACGCGGGTCTCTTCGAAATGCGAAGGCAGATACATGCTGGCTGTCCCTTTAGAATCCGGATTGCGGCCTGGAAAGTGTAACCCATGGTGCCGGACCGATGTCTTACCCATCGATCATCCCCTTTGCGAAAACATCTTTTGCATTCACTATGATGTTTTTCACATGGCTACGGCTTAAAGACTGCTTCTTGAGGAGAATGCTGAAAATTTTGAGGATGGGATTGTGGCTGGAGCACTTTAGGGCGATCCAAAATGCGGTGCGTTTTGGTCGAACCAGTGGGTTCGATCTACACCCTCTCCGCCAAATAAAAACGCCGCTCTTGGCGGCGCTTTTATTTGGCGGTGGGCACAGTCCAGTGCGAACCCGTCTCCGGTCCAAATTCCCTGCTAACAGGGAAAAATACAGGGAATTTCCGCGTTTTCAGGTCTT
>JAYVMZ010000010.1:0-18707 GCA_043758735.1 Betaproteobacteria bacterium | reverse complement strand
TGGCCGGGGGCATCGGCGCCTGGCAGCAGGCCAACATGCCCGTGGAGAAAAAATAATGCCGCGCATCAGCATGTATTGCACGGCGGTTTGTCCCTATTGCGTGGCTGCGGAACGTTTGCTCAAAAGCAAGGGCATTGCGGAAATCGAAAAGATTCGCCTCGACCTGCAGCCCGAACGCCGCATGGAAATGATGGAACGCACCGGCAGGCGCACTGTTCCACAGATCTACATCGATGACTGGCATGTCGGCGGCTTCGATGACCTGGCCGCGCTTGATGCCGCTGGCGGACTCGATCCCCTGTTGCGCGCCGCTGCCTGACCACCTACAACCCTTCACCGAGAGCCGTAACCATGAGCCAGGAGTCCAACCAGCCGGTCTTTTCAATCGAAAAGCTGTTCGTAAAAGATCTGTCTATCGAGGTGCCGAACGCGCCAAGGATTTATCTCGAACGCGATACGCCGCAGGTCGAGGTCCAGTTGAATACCAGCGCCAATCCGATCGATGAAGGCTATTTCGAAGTCGTGGTGAGCGTGACGGTCACGGCTAAGCTCGCCGAAAAGACCGTCTTTCTCGTTGAGGCGAGCCAGGGCGGCGTGTTCCAGATTCGCAATATACCGCAGGGAGAACTCGATCCCGTCCTCGGCATCACCTGCCCCAACATTCTTTATCCCTATGTAAGGGAGGTCATTTCCGACGCAGTGGTGCGTGCCGGTTTCGCACCTGTGTTGTTGAACCCGGTCAACTTCGATGCGATATTCCAGGCGCAACGCGAGGCAAAGACCCAGGCCGGGGCAGGAGCGACGCATTAGGAGGCCAGCATGGTGATCGACAGGCTGCGATACGCGGCCGTTTTGGCGGCGATCCTTGCCAGCGCAAATGTCGCGGCGCTGGAGTTTCGGTCCATTACCGAACCAGCCGCAATCTTGTACGACGCGCCGTCCTCGAAGGCACAGAAGGTCTTCATCCTTTCCCGGGGTTATCCGGTGGAGGTCGTCGTCAAGCTGGAGGGCTGGACCAAGGTCCGCGACGATACCGGCGAATTCGCCTGGATCGAAAACAGCCACCTTTCGGATCGCCGTACCGTGATGGTGAAAGTCGCCAGCGCCGAGGCGCGCCAGACCGCCAGCGAGAGTTCGCCAGTGGTATTTACCGCCGAGAAGAGCGTTTTCCTGGAAGTGCTCGACATGGCGGTGGGCTGGGCCAAGGTGCGCCATCACGACGGTGCCGTTGGGTTCATCAAGGTAAGCCAGCTCTGGGGCCTATGAAGCTCGCTATTCTGGGCGCTGGCGCGTGGGGCACGGCTTTGGGTGTCGCCCTTGCTGCCGACCATAAAATATCCCTGTGGGTGCGCGATGCAGAGCAATGCCGGAAACTCGCGGCCGGCCGCAGCAATGACCGTTATTTACCCAATGTGGCGATTCCCGCTAGCGTGCGGATTACGCCGCACATGGCGTTGGCGATCGAAGAATGCGAACTGATCGTCGTGGCCGTTCCGACGTCGGCATTGCGCGAAACGTTGAGGAAGGTGGCCCCCTCTTCCGAAGCGGGGGTGGTCTGGCTGTGCAAGGGTTTTGAATCCGGTAGTGCCAAGTTTCCGCACCAGATTGCCGAGGAGGAATTGCCGCCGAACCAGCCGCGCGCCGCGCTTTCGGGGCCGAGTTTCGCCAACGAGGTCGCCCGCGGACTGCCGGCCGCGGTTACGCTGGCATCCAGTGATGCCAAGTTCGCCGCCCTGGCTTCGCGCGAGTTGCATACCGGGCGGTTGCGGGTTTATTCCAGCGACGACCTCATTGGCGTGGAAACGGGCGGCGCCGTGAAAAACGTCATTGCCATTGCGGCAGGTGCGTGCGATGGCCTGAATCTGGGGGCGTCGGCAAGGGCGGCGCTGATTACGCGAGGCCTGGCGGAAATAACCAGGCTGGGGGTGCGGCTGGGCGGCCGTGCCGAAACCTTCATGGGACTCGCGGGGGCCGGCGATCTTATGTTGACGTCTACATCGGACTTGTCGAGAAATCGCCGAGTCGGGCTGCTGCTGGCCTCGGGCCGACCCTTATCGGACATCCTGAAAGAACTCGGTCACGTCGCAGAGGGGGTCTACACGGCGCATGAAGTGTTACGACTATCGAAACAACTCGGCGTCGACATGCCGATAACATCGGCCGTCGCGGCGTTACTTGGGGGCACGAATTCTGTTCATGAATTAGTCAGCGGCCTGTTGCAGCGAGGGCCAAAACAAGAGAGCGGGCGCTAACTTTTCATGCCTGCAAATCCGTTCTGGCGCCATGCTTCATAGACCGCCACCGCCACTGCGTTCGACAGGTTAAGACTCCGGCTCCCCGCTACCATCGGCAGGCGCAGCCGCAGCCGGGGATCGAAACTTGCTAAAAGTTCGTCGGGTAAGCCGCGGGTTTCAGGGCCGAATATCAGCGCATCCTCCGGTCGGTATTCGATGCTATCGAAGCGGGTTGCCGCTTTGGTGCTGAAAGCGAATCGTCGGCCGGGCAGTGCCTGCAAAAGCGCCGGCCAGTTGGCGTGAACCTCCACGGACGCGTATTCGTGATAGTCCAGTCCCGCCCGCTCCAACTGACGATCATCCAGCTGGAATCCTAAAGGTTGAACCAGGTGCAACCGGCAACCGGAATTGGCGCAAAGCCGAATGATGTTGCCGGTGTTGGGCGGAATTTCGGGCTCGAAGAGGACGACGTTGAACATTTTTTGTTGCAATTCAGTTAGTTTAGTAGTTTAATCTTGTAATTCAATGGACTGCAGCAAAAACCTAAAGTTAGACTGAAAGATAAGTCCGAAAATCAATCACGATTTATGGGCAGACCGGAAAAAATCAGGCTCGGCGAAATTCTTCTTCAGCAAAAACTGCTGACGGAGGATCAGCTCAAGGCGGCGCTCGACGAACAAAAGCGCAGCGGTCGCAAACTCGGCCGCATCTTCATCGATGCCGGGTACGTCACCGAGGAGCAGATCGGAAGCGCGCTCGCGCGGCAGTTGCAGGTTCCGTATATCAATCTCAAGCACTTCAACATCCGGCCCGAAGTCGCCACGCGACTGCCGGAAACCCTGGCGCGCCGTTTCCGGGCGATCGTACTAGAGGATACCGGCGTCTTCTATCGGGTGGGCATGGCGGATCCTACCGACTTGTTCGCCTACGACGAGATTAATCGCGTCCTCAAGTGCGAAATTCAACTCGCAGTCGTGGGCGAATCGCTGCTGTTGCAAACGATCGATCGGGTCTACCGTCGCACCGAAGAAATCAGCGGACTGGCCCTCGAACTGGGCGAGGAGCTCGGCGATTCCACCGACTTTGCCGCGCTGGGGCTGACGCCCGGTGCCGAGGACGCGCCGGTCGTGAAGCTGCTGCAATCCGTGTTCGAGGATGCAGTGCAGGTGCGCGCGTCGGATATTCACATCGAGCCCCAGGAACACAAAGTCCTGATCCGCTTCCGCATCGATGGCATGTTGCATGTGCAGGCCGAAGCTGATTCGAAAATCGCGTCCGCATTGACGCTGCGGCTCAAGCTCATGTCGGGCCTGGATATTTCCGAAAAACGCCTGCCCCAGGACGGTCGGTTCAACGTCAAGGTCAGAAACGTGCAGGTCGACGTGCGGATTTCCACCATGCCGACGCAATACGGCGAATCCGCCGTCATGCGCCTGCTCAATCAAAGCGGCGGCATTCTTGGCCTGGAGCGCATCGGTATGCCTGCTGACATGCTCCAGCGCCTGCGCACGATCATCCACCGCCCGAGCGGTATGGTGCTGGTCACCGGTCCGACCGGCAGTGGCAAAACGACCACACTTTATGCCGCGCTCGATGAGCTCAACACAGCGGAGCGCAAGATCATCACGGTGGAAGACCCGGTTGAATATCGTTTGCCGGGCATTAATCAGGTCCAGATCCACGAAAAAATTGACCTGACGTTCAGCAGAGTATTGCGCACTGCTTTGCGCCAGGACCCGGATGTAATTCTGGTCGGCGAAATGCGCGACCAGGGTACGGTCGAAACCGGATTGCGAGCCGCAATGACAGGGCACATGGTCTTCTCCACATTGCATACGAACGACGCTGTAAGTACGCCGATCCGGTTGTTGGACATGGGGGCGCCGCGCTATATGGTGGCTATGTCGCTACAGGTTGTGCTCGCGCAACGTCTATTGCGGCTTGTCTGCGAAAGCTGCGGGGAGCTTACGCAACTGGCTCCGCAGGAACATGAGTGGATGCGACTCGAACTCGGCGGCGCGGCCGATGCTCCGCAGTACCGCAAGGGCCGCGGCTGCACCCAGTGCAACGGTACCGGCTATCTCGGACGCACCGGCGTTTACGAGATGCTGGAAATGACCAGACCCGTTGTGGAGGCTGCGAACCAGCCTGATCCGGCGATATTCATGCAAGTAGCCCGCGGGCAAATGCAAGGCCACATGTTGAAAGATCATGCCGTTGAGTTGGTGGTGCAGGGCAGAACCACCGTTGAAGAAGCGATGCGCGTGGGCTCGCAGTTGGACGCCTGATGGCCTACTTTTCATACAGTGGGCGTAACGCCACGGGCGAACTGGTACACGGAGTATTGGAAGGTGCCGATAGCGGCGCAGTTGCGTCGCAATTATTCGGTTCCGGCATTACGCCAGTGGAAATCGGTACTGCCCGCACGCCAAGCGATAACGGTATCGGCAGTCTATTGGCGCGATTTACCAAGCGTAGTGTAGAGCCGACCGAACTGCTGCTGTTCAGCCGCCAGATGTATGCCTTGCTCAAAGCCGGCGTGCCCATCATGCGCGCACTGGCCGGTCTTCAGGAGTCGGCAACCAATCCGGCCTTCAGGGAAGTACTGCGGGATATCCGGGAAAGCTTGGATAACGGCCGGCCGCTGTCGACCTCAATGCAAAGGACCGGGGTGTTTTCCGCGTTCTACGTCGCCATGGTATATGTCGGCGAGACTACCGGAATGCTAGAGGAAATATTCCTGCGGCTGTACAACCACCTCGAATTCCAGGAGTTAATGCGCAATCAGGTCAAGTCCGCCCTGCGCTACCCTATATTCGTCATGATCGCGATGATGGTCGCCATTGTCGTCATCAATCTCTTCGTGATTCCTGCGTTCGCCAAGGTCTACGCGGGCTTCAATGCACAACTGCCGCTGCTTACCCGAATGCTGATCGGGTTTTCCGAGTTCATGGTTGCAACCTGGTGGTTACAAGCCTTGATCCTGATTGCGGCGATTTTCGGATGCCGATCCTACGTTAACTCGGAATCCGGCCGCTACAGGTGGGACCGGATGAAAATGCGCATCCCGGTCGCCGGCAAGATTGTGTTGAAGGCAACCATGGCGCGTTTCGCCCGAAGCCTCGCGCTGGCGATCCGAAGCGGTGTGCCCATCGTCCAGGGATTGACCCTGGTGGGCCAGACGGTCGAAAACGCTTTCGTCGCAAGGCAGATCGACAGGATGCGCGACGGCGTGGAGCGCGGGGAAAGCGTGCTGCGTACCGCCTCGCATGCCGGAATCTTTACGCCGGTCGTATTGCAAATGGTCATGGTCGGCGAAGAATCCGGGGCACTCGACGATATGATGCAGGAGATCGCCGATATTTATCAGCGCGAGGTGGAGTACGAACTCAAGACGTTGGGCGCGCAGATCGAACCGATTCTGATTATCGGCCTCGGCATATTGGTGCTGATCCTGGCTCTCGGAGTATTCCTGCCGATCTGGGATCTCGGCCAGGCGGCGATGAAGAGATGAATCCATGCCGGGCGACCTCAGAGACCCAGGGCAACAAAGTGGCTTCAGCCTGTTTGAGCTTGTCGCCGCCATCGCAATCATCGGTGTATTTGCCGGCGTGTTATTGCAACGCATGCTCTATCTGCAAGAGTATGCGGAAATGACAGCGATGGATCTCACCGTTGCCAACTTGCGGACCGGGCTGCGCTATAAAACCGGAGATTTGCTGATTCGCGACAAAGTGTCGGAAATCGCGACACTGGCCGACGAGAATCCGGTCAACTGGCTGCAGAATCATCCGGAAAATTATCTAGGTGAGTTCGATCTGAAGCCGGATGCGGATTTGCGCGGCAAATGGTATTTCGACAAAACACGGCATGAAGTGGTGTACGCGATCAACAATAGGCGTCACTTTCTACCCGCCAATGACCAAAACTACGTGCTCAGGTGGCAAGCCGTGCGTCTGCCAGCGAACGACGAGTACATTTCAGGCAGTAGAAACAAAGTGCAATGGGTCGCGCTGGTGAAGGTTCCGGGCGGGGCATGGTTTTAAGGGGGGTGGCATGCGTTCTGCGTTTATCCACCTGGTTGCTAGTTCTAGACGAACGGAGAGGGAAAAAATGAGCGGGCGATTACGAGGTTTCACCCTGATCGAACTGGTCGTGACGATCAGCATCATCGCCATTCTGGCGGCGGTGGCGCTGCCGCGGTACATCGCCCTGCAGACGCAGGCGCGGACAGCAAAAATGCAGGCAATTTACGGCGGCGTTCGCTCCGCCGCGATGCTTGCTCATGCCCAGGCGATCGCCACCAACACGACGGCGGCAGCGACTGTTTCCATGGAGGGCGCACTTATCGATCAGGTGAATGGCTATCCGACCGCGAACGCGACCGGCATCATCAGAGCGTTGCAGCTCGATGCCACCAATGACCAGGTGACCCTTTCCGCAGGCGGTGCGGCGGCAGGTTCGACCATCACCATCGATATCAATGGCGCGACCACGGCGGCGAATTGCCGCGTTTCATATACGTCGGCGCTTGCCAATGCGTCGCCGATTATCGTCCTGCCGGTCCTGCCAGCGGTGCCGGATTGTTCGTAATGACGTGAGTCGCACAAACAGCAGTGGGATTCATTAGATGCGTTGTTTTCTTGAGATTCATTAGATGTGTTGTTTTCTTGAATAGGAGATGGGAAATGCAAGCCAAGCAAGGCGGTTTTACCTTGATCGAACTGGTGGTGGTGATTGTCATTCTCGGCATTTTGTCGGCGGTGGCGTTGCCGAAATTTATCAACCTTTCAGGGGAGGCTGCGCAAGCCGCCGCCCAAGGCGTGGCGGGCGCCGTTTCATCTGCCACCGCCATCAATTACGCTGCGCGCAAGGCGAGTGCCACAGCCGGTGCGGGGCCGATCCTCAGCTGCGCCAACGCCAGTACGAACATCACTACGCTATTGTCCGGCGGCATGCCTGCTGGTTATACGCTGACCGCCGGCGTGGGCTGCACGGACGGCAACACCGACACTTGCACGGTTACGAATACCAACGTGACCCCTAATCGGACGGCTAGTGCGGTTATCGTCTGTGTAACCCCTTGATAGGCATGGCGTGACCGGTCACTGGCGCGGTTGATGCCGACTGCGCCGGTGATGGTTCCTGCTGCCTGGGGCGTGTTGATACACAGCGTATGTTTACTTCGCGTCACCGATCAATTACCTGGAGTGCGGGTTTTACGCTGGTCGAACTGGTGGTCGTCATCGTTGTGGTGTCGATACTGGCCGTGGTCGCGATCCCGAGGCTTAACACCCGCACTTTCGACACCGTCGGTTTTTATCAGGAAGCGCTCTCCTCAGTGCGCTACGCGCAAAAAGAAGCGGTGGGCAAGCGCCGGGTTGTATGCGTAACGCTGGGAGCTAGTTCGGTCACCATCAGATTTGCCAACATCGCAGGTTCCTCGGCCTGTAACGCCGATCTGGTCAGTCCGCGCGGCGTCAGCCCCTTCACCGTGACCGCCGCAAGTGGAGTCCTGCTGTCCAGCGCCCCGGCCACCGGCAGTTTTTTCTTCGATGCCCTCGGCCGGCCATTCGATGCGGCCGGCGCCTCCAGCCCGCAGCGGACGATCAGCATCACCGGCGACGGCACGCAAAGCTTCGTCGTCGAGGCGGAAACCGGTTATGTGCACTGAAATCCGCACGGTGAATCGACGGGCCTCGCGTAGCGGGTCGCAGGCGGGGCTGTCGCTGATCGAACTCGTCATGTTCATTGTCATTGTCGGGATTGGCGTTGCCGGAATCCTTTCCGTGCTGAACCTCACGGCCCAGAAGAGCGCAGACCCGATGATCCGCAAGCAGATGCTGGCGGCGGCCGAATCGCTACTGGAAGAGGTGGAGCTGATGCCTTTCACCTATTGCGATCCGGACGACCCCGCTGTACTGACCGCGCTAAACCCCGCCGGCTGCGTTACGGCGGAAGGAACGACAACGATCCCCGCGAGCGAAGGGCGGGGAACGGCGACGCCATTCGACAATGTCGGCGACTACGGGGGCACCACCGGCACGCTGACCATTTCTCCCCTCACCGACGTTTCCAACAGCTCAATTGGCATGCTTGGCGGGTATTCGGCGACGGTGAATGTCGCCACTTCAACCCTGGGCGGAATTGCTGCGGCTGATTCACTGCTAATCACCGTGACAGTCACCGCATCCACCGGCGAATCGCTCGCGCTGAGCGGTTACCGTACTCGTTACGCGCCCAACGCGACCCAATAATCATGGCCCGCCAAACCGCGCTGCGAGAGGGAGGGTTCACGCTGACGGAAGCGATCATCGTGATCGTCATAATGGGAATCCTGTTCGCTGCAGTTGCGATTTTTATCCAGAGTCCGATCAAAGGCTATTTCGACACGGTCCGGCGTGCGCAGCTTGTGGACATCGCCGACACGGCGCTACAGCGGATCAGTCGCGACGTCCGGCTGGCATTGCCCAACAGCGTGCGCATTGCCAACAGTGGCGGGAAAACCTATCTGGAATTCCTGCTGACCAGTGGCGGCGGACGCTACCGCGCGGATGGTCCCGGCAATGTGCTCGCCGCCGGAACGTTGGTTACCAATTTTGACGTACTCGGGCCGATGCCGACTTTTTCCGGGGGCGAATCGATCGTCGTGTTCAATCTGTTCTCCGACCCGGCGGCCACGAGCGCAAATGCCTACATTGGCGACAACCGTGCACCCTACTCCAGCAATAATGGAACGGCGATCACATTGGCTCCCCCCGGCAAGACATTTCCTTTCGACTCGCCGGCTCGCCGGTTTCAGGTCGTCCAGTATCCGGTAACTTACGCATGCGACCAGACGCCTGGCGGCGTTTTGCGCCGCTACTGGGGCTATGCAATCGTCAGCAATCAGCCGACCCCGCCTGCCGGCGTCGTCAGCCAGGCGCTGCTTGCGAGCAATGTGTCGTGTTCGTTCAGCTACGCCGCCGGCGCCAGCCAACGCGATGCGGTGCTCGTCATTTCGGCTTCCCTCACACTCGGCGGGGAAACGGTGAGCCTGTTCAAGCAAGTGCATGTCAACAATGTCCCGTAGCCGGCAAAACGGCTTCACTCTTGTGGCGGCGATTTTTCTGATCGTCGTTCTGGCCGTGCTCGGGTCTTTCGCGGTCACTGTGTCCGGGTTGAACCAGGGTTCGTCCACGCTGGATTTGCAGGGGTCCAAGGCCTATCAGGCCGCGCGCGCGGGGATCGAATGGGGCGCCTATCAGGTGCTTCAGAACGCGCCCGGGGCCTATGCGATCGCATGTAACGGCGCAACGTATGCCTTGCCGACCAGCCAGAGTTTGTCCGGACTTGCCGGCACACTGTCGCCTTTCACTGTCACCGTGACCTGCGGGAGTTCCAGCTACAGCGAGGGCGGCGCAACGGTTTTGGTCTATCAGATTGTATCCACTGCGACCGCAGGGGGCGGCGCATTCCAGGTGGAACGGCAATTGCAAGTAACGTTGGCGAAATAGGACGTCGATTTATCAAGACCTCCGGCGCGCAACACCTGGAGTGATTCGGAGAGATGCCGAAATGGGAATTACGCAAATGCGAAGAATCATTGCTCGCTCTTTTCAATGCGCCGCCGGGAAAAGGCGTCGTCCATCGGCGTGCGCGGATGACTGCAGGGCATTGATGATCCCAAATCGAAAACGTACCGGCCATTTTCTTGTAAGTCTGCGTCCGGCCGGTTGGCTTTGCATCGCGACACTCCTTTTCATGCATGCGGGCGCCTGGGCGGTGAGCGGCATCACGGTTACCCCCGCGAGCGGCGGGACGGCAATTTCAGCGAATAGCGCTGGCACGACCTGGACGACATTGACGGGACCGACGCTGAGCGAAAATAATCCGAGGGGCATAGGTACCGGGACGATCATCCTGACGATACCGAGCGGATTCCAGCTCAATACGTCGAATCCGGTGACTGCGTCTGTCTCCTGCAGCGGAAGCGGCAGCAACATGATCGTGACCAGTCCTGTCCTGAGCGGAAACACGATTACAACGACCGTCACCCAAAATAGCACCGGCGGTAGACTCTGTATCCTGACGTTCGGTGGCATCCAGGTTCGCCCAACGGCCTACACGCCCCTTGCAAGCGGTGTGATCACGGAAAGCGGTACTGCGACCATATCGCCAAATCCCGCACTGACTGTCGCACAATATGGCCAATTGACCGAGGTGGCCGGAACCAACGTCGCGCCGACGGTTACCAAGAGCTTCAGCCCGACTTCGATTCCGGTCAATGGCACGAGCACCCTGACGATCACGATCACGAACCCCAACGGCACACAGATCGTCGGGCTTTCCTTCACGGACACCTATCCCGCCAACCTCAAGAATGCGTCGACGCCAGCACTCGGCAATACGTGCGGAGGCACGGCGACTGGCGCCGCGAACGCAACTTCGTTGAGCCTCAGCGGCGGATCGTTGGCTGCCGGAGCAAGCTGCACTATTACCGTAAGCGTTACTTCCGCGGCTGCGGGGAGCTATCTCAATCCGCCCTCGAGCATGTCGGTGACGGTCACCAACGCTCCGGCAGGAAGCCTCGCGGCAAACGCCGCGACCTTGACGGTAGTCAACCCTCCGGGTGTCACGAAATCATTTGGCACGAATCCCATCCTGGCAGGCGGCACCTCGCTGCTGACAATTACCCTGTCCAACGGCAACGCAGTCGCCATTACAGGGGTGATATTTACCGACACTTATCCGGTCGGCGTGACGAATTCCACCACGGCGTCGACCACCTGCGGAGGTACGGCGACCGCGGTCGTCAGCGGCGGCACTGTATCGCTATCCGGAGGCAGCATTCCAGCGGGGGGCAGTTGCACGGTGACTGTTACAGTGACAGCCGCCACCGCCGGGTCATATGCCAACAGTATTGCGGTTAGTGCGGTGATCTCAGCGAATGCCGGTTCGAATACGTTGGCGGCGTCGGACACACTGACGGTCAATGCAGCCGTCGGCGCTTTCGATGCCTATGAAACCGCCACGGCGCCCGCGACCGCTACCTCCGGGGTCATCAAGACCAAAATCGCCGGCGCTTCGTTCAGCCTCGACATCATTGCGCTGAACGCTGCAAAAACCGTGATGCAGACCGGTTTCACCAATGTGGTGAAGGTCGAACTTCTGGGCAACATCAATACCGGCGTATCGCTGGACGCCAATGGTTGCCCCGTGACGTCTGGGCTTGACCAAGTGGTATCGCCCGATCCGACCTTGAGCAATGGCCGTCAGACGGTGACTTTCGCCGCAGTGTCCAACGCCTGGAAAGATGTGCGTGTAAAAGTGAGTTACCCGGCGGTGTCGCCCACCGTCGTCTCCTGTTCCCGGGACAATTTCGCAATCCGCCCGAATACGTTCACGCTGAGCGCGACCGATACCGATCCGCAAACGGCTGGCACGACGCGAACCTTGGCCAATACCACGGCGACCAGCGGGATCGTCCACAAAGCCGGAATGCCTTTCACGATACAGGCTGCCGCGGTGAATGCCGCTGGCACGCCTGCAACCACAACGAACTACGCGAATTCGCCGACGACCACGCTCAGCACTTGCGCAGGGACAGCTTGCACAGCGTCCGTCGGTGCGCTCACCGTCGTGACAACGTTCGCGTCCGGGACGCTTACCTCGAATTCGGCGACCTACACCGAGGTCGGGTCCTTCGGCCTGACGCTTCAAGACCAGACTTTTGCCAACGTCGATGCCGCGGATTCGACCACGGCGGAGCGCTACATCACGTCTCCGACAATCGATGTCGGACGCTTCGTCCCGGACCATTTCGCGCTCACGACGGCGGGCGCTGGCGCACCCGCAATTACCAACCGAAGTGAGGTTTCGCCTCCTTGCTCACCGGCCTCGGTATTTACCTATATGGCCGAGCCGATGTCGATCAGCTTCCAGTTGCTGGCCCAGAACGCGTCCGGCGCCACGACCGCTAACTATGCCGGAGCGCTGGCACGTCTGGATCTTTCCTCGGCATCATCATTTGCTTTTGGAGCCATCGACAGCACGCTGACGACTCCACGAACCGTGCCGATCTCGGCTTTGACGCAAGCCAACCCCGGAAACGTAACCGCCACCGGGCACGGATTCTCGACAGGCGACAAGGTGTTCCTATCCGGCGTCGCGGGCATGACGCAAGTGAACAACCTGACGTATACGGTAACGTTCGTGGATGCCAACAATTTCACGATTGGAACCAACACCTCGGGGTTCTCCGCTTATAGCGCTGGTGGAACGGCGTCCCGACTCTCGGTCCCCACGGTGAGCGGCTCGTGGGCGGCAGGGGTGGCCAGCGTCGTCGCAACGATGCAATTCGAGCGCGGCGCGAATCCGGATGGGCCGTTCAACGGATTGCAGGTTGGCATTGCGCCGACCGACCCCGACGGCATCCAGTTGCAATCGAGCGCTTTCAACCTGGATGCCGATGGCAATGGCACCAGCGAACGCGCGCGACTGGCAACGACACAGGTGCGCTTCGGTCGATTGCGCCTACTCAATGCCTTCGGAACCACGCTACTCAACTTGCCCCTGACGTTGACCACCGAGTACTACACCGGCAGTTTCTTCGCGACCAACACCCTGGATAGTTGCACGACGATCACTGCGAACAACATACGCATGGCGTTTGTTGCCGGAACGCCCAACCTGATCGCATGCGAAACCGGGCTGAGTCCGACCGGTACCGTCTACTTCAACGGGGGTAAAGCTTCAGCGGTGGCTCCGCCCACCGCTGTGTCGCCGTAGAAGCTGACCTTGCCCGGCAGCGGCAACGATGGCGCCGTGGATCTGACGGTAAACCTGAATGGTGCAAGCGGCGGCAATACCTGCACCCCAAGCGCGACCGCTGTGACCAATGCGGGCAAATCCTGGTTGCAGGGAAACTGGGGCAGCGGTTCGTATAGTGATGACCCACGCGCCCGAGCGACCTTCGGGATCTTCAAGAATCCGGATCAGTTTATTTATTTCCGGGAAAACTTTTGACTGGGATAGGGCAGGAAATCTTATTGACGACAATAAGTTATTGATATATGTTCGTGTTCTAATTTAACATGACATTCATGTGCCGCCGATTATTTTCGAAACAACGAGCCACCGAACTGGCTGCGGTAAATCTCTATGGTGATCGCATAGAGGTCGGGCACGTTCGCCGAAACGGTTCAGAGCGGCCAGTCGTGGGCATGTGCGCGCAATTTCCCAACGCAGGTGATCCAGTCGAAACTTTGCAGCGATTGCGACGCGAGTTGCATCTGGAGCGCTTCAGTTGTTCGACCCTGCTACCGGCACGCCAATATCAGTTGCAGTTGGTCGATGCGCCGAACGTTCCCGACGCCGAAATGAAATTGGCGGTGCGCTGGCGTCTGAAGGATTTTCTCGAATATCCCGTGGAAACCGCCACAGTGGATGTCGTACCGGTTCCCGCGGATCACGTCGCCGCGGGTCGTGGCCGGTCGGTTTATGCAGTTTCCGCCCGCAATCAGGACATCGAGTCGCGCATGAAAATGTTTGCGCAGGCCCGGATTGCATTGCGCGTAATCGAGGTCGCCGAAATGGCGCAACGCAATCTCGCGGCGTTGTTTGAATCCGACCAACGCGCACTGGCAATGCTCAGCTTCAGCGAGGAGGGCGGATTGCTTACATTTACCGCCAGAGGCGAACTGTATCTGTCGCGACGGATCGAAATCAGTCTCGACCAACTCATCGGTGCGCGCGCGGAAATGCGCGATCAGCTATTCGAGCGCATTGCCCTGGAGTTACAGCGCTCGCTGGATCACTTCGATCGGCAATTCAGCAACATTCCTCTGGCTCGTCTGCTGCTGGCGCCCTTGCCGGAGGAACTGGGACTGGCGGCTTATCTGGCGGGAAATTTGTCTACACCGGCGGAAGCGGTGAATCTGGGCGATGTCCTCGATTTTCATGAAGTGCCGGAGTTGCGCGAGCCGGCCGAACAGATCTTGAGATGGCAGACGCTCGGTACGGCGTTGCGAGTCGAAACGGCTTAAGACGCGATAGAAAGCCATGCCCCAACAGATCAACCTGTACAACCCGGCCTTCGAAGCGCAGCGCGCGCTGCTGTCCTTCAAGGGCGCCATCGCGGGCTGGATCGCGATTGCGGCGCTGGTGGTTGTAATTGCCGGCTATCAGATGATCAGCTTGCGTTCAATGGAGCAACAGGAACGCGAATTGGCGCGACAGGTAGCAACCGCGCAAGCCGACGCGCTGCGCTTGGGCAGCGAAATGGCCTCTCGCCGTCACGATCCGCGCATTAGTGAAGAAGCTGCCCGCCTCGAAGGGGAGGTAAAAGGCCGGCAGGAAGTCATGGCGGTGCTCCACACCGGCGGCCTCGGGGATACCCGCGGTTTTTCCGACCATCTCAAGGCCTTTGCGCGCCAGTCTTTCGAAGGTGTCTGGCTCACCGGATTGAGCATTGCGACCGCAGGGCGCGACGTTTCAGTGCAAGGGCGCGCATTGCAAGCAGCCTATGTTCCGGGTTATCTGAAGCGCCTGAACGGGGAGAGCGCCATGCAGGGCCATCCTTTTTCGGAATTGGTAATCCAGGAGCCTGCGCCTGACCCGTCTGCGAAGACTCCGGTGCGCCCGAACTACGTGGAATTCAAGTTGACCACCAAGCCTGATTCAGCCGCGCTCAAGGCTGGCACGAGATGAAGAAGCCCTGGGAAAAAACGGCAGGCAGATTTAACGCCCTCAAGCCGCGCGAGCAGGTGATGGTGTTCGCGGCGGGCGTGGCGATCATCGCCGGATTGGGATTTGTGCTGGCCATTGATGGTGTGCTTGCCAAGCATAAGATTCTTGCGGCTAATACTGAAAAGCACCGCACCGATCTCGCACAAATGCAGAAGCAAAACGCGGAACTTGCCCTTCTGATGACGCACGATCCCGATGCGCAGGGACGCAAGCAGATCGATGATCTTCGGCAGCAGTTGGGGGGGTATGACACGGAGTTGCGCGGTGTTCAACAGGGCCTGGTGCCGCCCAACCGAATGGTCAAGGTTCTGGAAGGCATGCTGAACCGGGATTCGCACGTGCGCCTGGTGAAACTGCGCACGCTTCCGGTTGCAGCGTTGGTGGAACCGACGGACGCAGCGGCGGCCAAGTCCGCCGCCGCGTCGAAAAATATCGTTTACAAGCACGGAATAGAGTTGACAGTCGAAGGCAGCTATCTCGACTTGCTGGAATATCAGTCTCGGCTGGAGCAGCTTCCCTGGCGCATGTTTTTTGCCCGTACCAGCGTGAATTCGGTCGATTATCCGAAGGTTCTCATGACCATCACGTTGTATACGCTCAGCCTGGAGGAAGCGTGGCTGGTCGTTTGATGCGCCGCGTATGGATCGTGTTCGCGGTGTTCGGCGCAGGCGTTGCATCGGCAGCCGTTGCCCAGACACTGCGAGATCCGACTCGACCCCCGGCGGCCGGCGCAAACCTGGTGGCGGGCAAAATGCAGGCGTCCGGCTGGATTCTGCAGTCCGTACTGATTTCACCCGAGCGGCGCTACGCCATCATCAACGGTGAGGTCGTTGCGCTCGGTGCTTCAATCGCCGGCGCGGAACTGATCTCAATTGCAGCGGAACGCGTGACGTTGCGCACTCGGGAGGGTTTGCGGGTTGTCTATCTGTTTCCAGATGTGGCGAGGCTGGGCATCGCCGACGCGGGCTCCGACAAGTCGAAACGTATGCGCGAGCCGGAAGCCGAGAAAGACTCGAAGGTTCAGAGATCCGGAAGTCCCGGAATGAAGAAATGAAAAAACCAAGTGATGCCATGAATCGGTTTTTGACCCTGCTCCTGCTCTGTCTGGTCGGTGCGTGCGCAACCTCACAGGCTCCGACCGGCACGACATATGACAGCGCAAAAAGGGAAATGTCGGCCGCTGCGCGTCTGCAGCAAACCAGCGTCCAGCCCGAAGATGTGGGCAAGGCCCTGCTTCCCCCGCTGACCGTGGAAATGCCAAAGGTCGACGGTCGGCCGATCGAATCGCGATTCGATTTGGCCGTCAACAACGCGCCCGCCGGCCAGGTCTTCATGGCGATCGTGTCCGGCACCCGCTACAGCATGGTGGTCCATCCAGCCGTCAAGGATTCGATCTCGGTGAACCTGCGCGATGTGACCGTATTCGAAGCCCTGGACACGATCCGCGCGGTCTACGGCTACGAATACAAAATGCAGGGCAACCGCATCCTGATCGAACCGATTAGCCTGCAAACGCGCGTGTATCAGGTGAATTACCTGATGGGCCTGCGCAAAGGCAAGACCGAGGTGAGGGTGACATCCGGAGCGATATCGGACTCCGCTCCTAGTCCCATCGCCGGGCCTATAGCGCAACCCACCTCTACGAGCGGGACTGGCGCGCCGACAACGGCACTTGAGAGCAGCCGGATCAGCACTACTTCGACTAACGATTTCTGGGCGGAGATCGGTGCCGCGCTGAAAGCGATAGTTGGAAGCGAAGGCGGCCGCAATGTGGTGATGAGCCCGCAGGCCGGTGTGATCGTGGTCCGGGCATTGCCGGCTGAATTGCGCGGGGTCTCGGAGTTTCTCAAGACCATGCAGGTGGTTGTCGAGCGTCAAGTGATGCTGGAAGCCAAGATCATCGAAGTTCAGCTGTCTGATAGTCATAAAACGGGAGTCAACTGGGCTGCATTCGGCCAGGGAGCGAACAGCCGAGTGGCAGGCGGCGTACTCGGTCCCGGCGGAATACTGACACCTAACGGGACCATCAGTGGCTTTACGGCGAACAGTCTCGACGGTACGGTAAGCACGGATTCGCTTCTATCCTCGAACCCGGCCGCTCCCGGTGTGATTGCCGCCGGGACGGGCACGCCGGGTGCCCTGTTCGGCCTGGCGTTCCAGACCAGTAACTTTGCCGCATTGGTTTCGTTCCTGGAAACCCAGGGCAATCTGCAAGTGCTGTCGAGCCCGCGCATCGCTACGCTGAACAATCAGAAGGCGGTGCTCAAAGTCGGCACAGACGATTTCTTCGTAACCAACATTGCCACGAATATCACGACGACCGGCACCACCAGCACGCAGTCTCCGACCATTACCGTGGCGCCGTTCTTTTCCGGCGTGGCGCTCGACGTGACGCCGCAAATAGACGAGAACAATCAAATCATCCTACATGTTCATCCGTCGGTATCCAACGTGATTGAAAGGACAAAGAATATCAATCTTGGCACGGCTGGCAATTTCCAATTGCCGCTGGCATCGAGCACGATCAGCGAAAGCGACACGATTGTGCGGGTGTCCAATACCAACATCGTCGCCATCGGTGGCCTGATGAAGGAAACGACCACGCGTGACAGCAGCGGCGTTCCGGTTCTGGGCACGCTGCCGGTCGTTGGGAATCTGTTCAGCAGCAAAAGCCGTTCGGTCACAAAAAGCGAGCTGGTGATCCTGCTCAAACCCACAGTGATCGAAAACGACACGACTTGGCGTCAGGATATACTGGACACCAAAGAACGCATCGATGCATACGAACGCAGTGACCGCCCCACGTACAGACCCAAGCCCGCAAATTCTGCCGCGCCGGCACAGTAATTCGCCTGGCGCCGCGAAAAATCCTGCTGTAACGCCGGTTCGGCATCAGCGCTGACGATGTACCACACCCATTTCGCCCTGCGCGAGTTACCGTTCGGGCTGACGCCTGATACCGCCTTCGCTTTTGCCTGCACACCGCATCAGGAGGCGCTCAATACGCTGCTGGTCGCGGCGGCTAACGGCGAAGGATTCATGAAGGTTACAGGCGAGGTCGGGACCGGCAAAACCCTGCTGTGCCGTCGATTCTTGTCCCAGCTCGACGACGAAAACGTAACCGCCTACATTCCCAATCCGCTGCTCGATCCGCATGGACTCCTGCTGGCTCTGGCGGAGGAACTGCGCGTGGATTTCGATCGCGATGACGACCCGCATCGCCTTTTGAAATCCCTGAATCAGGTGCTGCTTGCGCATGCGCGGGCGGGCAAGCGCGTCGTGGTCTGTCTGGACGAGGCACAGGCGATGCCGCTGGAAACGCTGGAGTCCCTGCGACTGTTGTCCAATCTGGAGACCGAGAAGCGCAAGCTGTTTCAGGTCGTACTCTTCGGGCAGCCGGAACTGGACGTGAAACTGGCTCACGAGTCGGTGCGCCAATTGCAGCAACGCATCACATTTCAATATCATCTTTCTCCGCTCTCGCGCCGCGAACTCGAGTACTACATATCGCATCGGCTGCGCATTGCAGGCTACCTGGGCGACCGCCTGTTCAACGGTGCTGCGCTGGATGCGCTCTACAGAGCAAGTCGTGGTGTGCCGCGTTTGATTAACGTGGTGGCGCACAAGGCCATGCTCGCCGCGTATGGTGAAGGCCGTCATTACGTATCGGCGACGCATGTGCGCCAGGCCGCCCGCGACACGCCTTCCGCGCGGCGCGTCTATTCGCCGCCGCTGTGGATTGGT
>JAYVMZ010000009.1:0-6617 GCA_043758735.1 Betaproteobacteria bacterium | reverse complement strand
AGATGATCTCGACGGGGAAGCGATATCCCCCGTAGCTTGGTGCAGTGAAGGTGTCCATCGATGCATTACATCACGCGCCTGGCGAACTTGACAGTACCTCCCTGACAGTTAACCTTGCTTTTTATTTCGGACACGCCCACCAATGAAACTTCGCTGCGTTCCCAAGTGGTTGGTATTTTCCAATTCGGGCGAGTTGCCGACAAAAATACGGGTCACCGGCGCGCGTAAATCAACAGGCGTTCGTACACTCGACGAGAAAATTTCTCCCTCTGATGTCGGAAGCAAAGAACTTGCGGCGGGCCGTAAATGCAAGGGCGGCAATTCGCTGCCCCGGATATCCGTGGCGCAACGCATGGCCCTGTCTGACTGGATCCGGGGCAAACTGCCCCGTTGCCGCGGGCTTCGGAAGCCTTCGCGTCGGACCCGTGCGTTCAGCCTATGCAGAGCAAGCCGCCCCTGATTTGCGCACCCAGGGAAACGGCACGCGCGATGCCGTATACGCCGAACGCCATCACTGTCGCTCCCGACAACATGCGCGCCGGCCTGCTTGCCAGCAGCGCGCGCGATCTCTGCAGCAAGACCGCGGCTGCCATCAGATTGGGCAAAGTGCCGAGACCGAAGGCCAGCATCAGGATCACTCCATTGAGCGCGCTGCCGCTCAACAGGGCCGTGAACAGCACTGTGTAGACAAGTCCGCATGGCAACCAGCCCCAGAGCATGCCGAGCACCAATGCTTTCCGCGGGGAATCCGCCGGCAGGAAGCGGCGCGTGAGCGGCTGGATGCGTTGCCAGAGGCCCGCGCCCAGGTGTTCGAAGCGCGTAATCGGGCTGCGAATTCCGGCCAGATACAAACCCAGTGCGATCAGAAGCAGATTCGCCGCGACATAAAGGACGATCTGGACCGGCAGCCACTTGTCGAGCATCAGCCCCAGGCTGCCGATCGCTCCCGCGATTGCACCCGCGATTGCATAGCTGGCAATGCGTCCGGCGTTGTACGCAAGATGCATGAGTCTGGGCCTCGTGTTGTCTGCGGACTGCCCGACCAGCGCGGTGACGATCCCGCCGCACATGCCGGCACAATGCACGCCGCCCAGGAATCCGGTCAGCACTGCCGCGCCCAGGATCACCCAGGTGATGGTCATCTCAAGTCACGCGCGGAATCTTTCCGGTCTATGGGAGCATCCGGTCCGCCGCCCTGAAAAAACGCCGCGCGTAGTCCAGCAACTGACCTTCCGTTGGATGGTCCGCCGTTTCGACGGCGACAATTCTTTTTGCCAATAGCGGTCTATGGTGCTGGAGATATTTTACGAACTCCGTCTTCGCTTGCGCGGGTCCGACGACCAGAATCTCGTGCGCATTCTCGACAGACTGCCCGACGCGTGAAAAGAATTCCTGGTCCTCGGACGCCTTGGCGCCGTCGATCGAACCTTTGCGGTGATGGACCTGGCAGTGCTTGCCGCGCGCTTCGACGATGGTGCTGTCGCTCTCGTCGCGCGTAAAACTCTGTACATGCGCCTCGTGATGGTCCATCCAGACTACGACGTGGTCGTGCGGCATTGGCGGCTTCCCCCCTTCAGAGTTTCGCAGGCCTGTCGCCCGGCTGGGCATGTGCTGATGATCGTTTGACCATTTAATTTTCCTGTTGGCATCGGCTTCAGATGTATTCTTGGCCATACCCGGCATCCGGATATTGATGCAGATCAAACACAGCGAATGGCCGCCTTTCGCTGCAGCGCTGGCGCGCGGCGCCGCTTTCCTAAAAAAAACGAGCTTGAAGGTCCGGCCGCTTTCCCGAAGGACGGTTAGCATCCATTGATCTGCATCAACAGGCCGATTTTGCCTACCCGCAAAATGCCGGTTTGAAGTAAAAGACTGCAGGACGCCGACCAACGAAGCGACCGGGTACCAAGCGATGCTGTGGGAAACGTTGAGCGCTGCGCGTGATATCGGGCGATTGTACGAAATCGCCACCGTGCTGATTCGTTACGGTTTCGGCGACATGACGCGCCGGCTGGGCATAACCGGTGCGCTCGAACGCCTCGGCAAGACCCTGCGCCGGGACCGCCATCATGCGATCAACCAGATGACATCGGCGGAGCGGGTGCGGCGCGCCCTGGAGGACCTGGGCCCCACCTTCGTCAAGCTCGGCCAGATCCTTTCCACCCGCGTCGATCTGTTTGCCCCGGAATGGATCGCCGAGTTCGAGAAGTTGCAGGATCATGCCGCGCCGGTTCCCTTCGACCAGATCCGCGCACAGCTCGCCACGGACCTCGCCGCCGATCCCGACAGCGTGTTCGCGGACCTGGAGCCGGCGCCCCTCGCGGCAGGGTCCATTGCCCAGGTTCATCGCGCCCGATTGCAGGATGGCACGGCGGTGGTTCTGAAGATCCGGCGACCCGGAATCGAATCCGTAATCGACGCCGACCTGCGCCTGTTGCAGCACCTTGCAGAACTGGCCGAACGCGAATGGCCGGCGCTGCAGCGCTACCAGCCGCGCGCTCTCGTGCGCCAGTTCGCGAAGTCCCTGCGCCGGGAGATCGATCTCAGGACCGAGTGTCGCAACGCCGAGCGCATCGCGGTCAACCTTTCTGCAAACCAGAACATAATCGTCCCAAGGGTCTACTGGCAATGGGCGACGCAACGGCTGAATGTCCAGGCCTATGTGGATGGAATCGCAGGCCGGGAACTGGCCGCCGTCGATGAAGCCGGACTGGACCGGCGCATCCTGGCGCGGCGCGGGGCCAACGCCGTGTTGCAGATGGTGCTCGAAGATGGTTTTTTTCACGCCGATCCGCATCCGGGTAATGTCTTCTATCTGCCGGGCAACCGGCTCGCCTTCATCGATTTCGGCATGGTCGGCCGCCTTTCCCGGGAAAGGCGAGACCAGTTAGCCGACCTCCTCTACAGCCTCGCGCAGCGGGATCCGCAGAACGCGGCTGAATTGCTGGTGGACTGGGCGGGCAAGGTCGATGTGGACATGCAAGGCCTGTGCATGGATATCGATGGCTTCATCGACGAATTCCACGGCGTTCCGCTCGACCAGGTTGACGTGGGCCGTTTGCTCGGCGACCTGACTGCATTGATGCGCGAGCACCAGTTGACGCTCCCGTCCGATCTCGCGCTCCTGTTCAAGGCCACCTTCTCCCTGGAGGGTCTGGGCCGCATGCTCGACCCGGGATTCGACATGGTCGGGGAAGCGCGGCCATTCCTGATCCGGATCGGTCGCAAGCGCAGTTCCCCGCGCGCGCTGGCGAGGCTGGGCGCAAAAAGCCTTCGTGAGGCCGCCACCCTGGCCGTAAACCTGCCCGGCGAACTGCGCCGGCTGGTCAAAGCGATGCACAGAGGCTCCGTCACCGTGCACGTGGACATCTCGCATCTCGATCTGGTATCCGAGCGCATGGATCGATCCGTGAGCCGGCTGACGATGGGCATCGTGACGGCGGCACTGATCATCGCCTCTTCCATCGTCATGACCGTGAAAGCCGATTCGACGTGGCTGGGCTTGCCCTTGTTCGGGCTGCTGGGATTTCTCGGCGCGGTCGTCTCCGGTGTCTGGCTGCTGATCTCAATCGCGCGCAGCGGCCGCCACGAGTAGACGCTGCCGGCGCACCGGCGTCCGGATGCCGAGTTCCCACTCAAAAAAATGCTCGGTGATTGCGCAACCGTGCGAATGGAACCACTCATTGGAAGAAATTACGCTGAGTTCATGGAAACGACGTTAGTCATCGAAACAGCGCTCACCGGACGACGATCTTGCCCGTCCTATTCCGCTATTCCGTCAGATATGACTTTGCCATGCTCACTCTCCTGCCGTCTCGAATATTGGTGGCATCGCCACTGGAAGTTCAAGCGGTTTCCATGTCGCTGTCGGCCGCGCTGAAGCGTTCCCGTAATTCGGCCTCCGCCTGGTACCAGTCGTCCTCCGTCGAACCGCCCTCGAAGCCGCGTGCTTCGGCGCGGTAGTACGAGGCAGTCGCGACCATGTCGCGCCATTCGTCTTCGCTGAACTCATTGCGCGGATCCTCTGTCTTGCCGTGCTTCGAACCCGCGGCGACAGTCGGGCGCTTGAGCGAACGCGTTGCATGCGGCGTTCTTTTGTGTCTGATTGCGGACTTTCTTCCGACGCTTGCAGTAGTCATGGCGCGAAGCTCCTGAGTCAGCGGCCGCCCGCGGTCGGGCATGCAATGAGCGCAATCCTAGGCCATACCGCGGAGCGTTCCTTGACGCAGATCAATCGGAATCCACAGAGGGATGGCGCAATCCGCGACGCACTGATGGGACTCCTCTTGACCTGCATCAAGCAGCACCGCATCGCGCGTTGCTGGATTGATCCGGCCATCAATGCGTCCGGAAGTGGTCTCGGGCATGGCGCTAGCGCGTCCAATTCACCCGGACCAGATATTCGTCCGGACTGTATTTGATGACGAGTTCCCCATGGAAGGCGCCGTGCAGCGCGTCACCGATCCGACGCGCCAGGTGCACGTCGGTGGTGGTCACGGTGACCACGCCTTCCTTGTTCTCGATCCCCATGATGCGCTGGAGTGGATGGTCTTGCGCCTCGCGAGTTTCCTCGTTACGGGCCAAACGCAGTATGTCTTCGCCGTGCGCGTCCATGTACGGACCGGCCAGCGTGACGTAACCCGCCGGATTCCGGTCGTTGACGCGGTGGCATGCCGGGCACAAGTGTTCATGAGCCTTCTCCGGCCGGGCGCCGCGTTGCCAGCGCCCCTTGTGATAGACCAAGCCGCATTGCGGACATACGGCCGGCTCAGCCGGTTTGCTGCGCGCGTGATACGGATCGTGTACGACCTCCTCGATCTGTCGGTCGCGATGGGATTTGTCGTGGGCCCGCGGTTCACGCCCTTTCACTGCGGGTCTCCGGTCTGTTTGCCGGATGCCGGCTGGCCGTTGGCATGATGCTTCACTTCACGGCGCATCTTCTGTGCGTGTTCATCGAGCTGCCGGTGCGCCGCATCGAAGGCGTCCCGCAATGCCACGTAGACATCCTCGTGGTGGTCGCGGTTCACGACCAGTTCGCCGTCCGGGACATGCAGTGCGATGCGCACATTGAAGGGCCTCCCCTGCTGCTTGTGACGATGCGGTTGCTCGATGCTGACATGGCAGCGCGTCAGCCGCGGAAAAACGGCCTCGAGCTTTCTAGCCTTTTCGCGGATCAGACTCTCAAGCGCCGACGAATGCGCCACTTCGTGAAATACGATCTGAACGGGTGTCTGCATGATCGTCCCGCTCAGGCCACAACTTTGCGTAACGCGGCTTCGCGTTTTCGCTCGCCGCCGACCATCGCAGCCAGCGCCGACATCTCCTCGGCAAGCAGGGAGAGCACGTCGTCGGCCGCGACGATGCCGACCAGGTATCCGTCCGAATCGGTGACGACCAGGCGCCTGATGCCCTTGAGTTGCATCAACTCCACCACCTCCGCAATGCCCCAGTCTTCTTTCACGCTCACCAACCTGGTGCCCATGATGTCGCCGATCTGGATGACCGCGGGGTCCAGTCCCAGCGCCACCACGGCGACCGTGATGTCGCGATCGGTCAGGATTCCCGCAGGATTGCGTTTTCCTTCCGGCTCGTCGACCACCACGACGCTGCCGACGTGATACTCGCGCATCAGCCGAGCCGCCGTTTTCACGGTAGCGTCGCGCTTCGCGCAAACGACTTCCCGACTGCAGATTTCACCGATTGGCATGACCGTCTCCACCGATTGATATCGATTGCATTCTGCTTCATGCATGCGGCCCCGCCTTGACGCAGATCAAGCGGCGGCGGCATGGCCGAATGCCCGCTGGGGCCCTGCGTTTCCGCGGGCGCACGCTTTCCGGCGCCCGACTTGATTTCCATGGCACGAATGGCGTCTTCTAACATCATGGCCTCGAAACCTCTTGCACGTGCGTCCCACCCGGTGTTCGGGATGCAGTTACCCGTGGCGATCCCACCAGCTCCCGCATCCGGATGCCGGTTGCGAAAATCCGCTTGGTCCGGCTTCAGAGTCGATGAGCGCCGGTATCAGGTGAAAGGGAGCGACAGACGCTGCAACAATGAAGTCCAGGACTGCAATCGCTGCGCATCAGCGGCGGGTCGGGAGGCGTCGTAAGCGAATACGATCGCAAGCTCCCCGGTTTGCAGCGGCTCGTGCGTTGCGAGTTGATGATCCAGAACGGCCAGGTTCGCGTCCGATGCATCTTGCCCCTGTTCGAGTCGAACGGTGATGCGCTCGCGCAGAATGTCCTCGCGAACGGTGAAATCGATGATCGAAAACGGCACGCGCGCACGCGTCGCCAAGGCGCAGAACATGTCCCGGTGCCGCTGCTTGAGGAAGGTGGCGTCGACGATCACGCCGTGTCCGGACTCAAGGATGGTTCCCGCCAGTTCCCGCAGCCGTTGATAGATCGACTCCGTGACGTCGGCGGCGTAAAGAACGCTGGCATTGCCTGGCTCCTGGTGATCCCTCGACGAAATGCCGCGCATGCGCTTTCTTTCGATGTCGGATCGGATCCGGATCGCGCCGGTCAGTTCAACCAGGGGGTGGGACAGCGTGGTCTTGCCGCTCCCTGAAAAGCCATGCGTAATTGCAAGGAAGCCCGGACCCGGGCGTGTGC
>JAYVMZ010000008.1:0-15416 GCA_043758735.1 Betaproteobacteria bacterium | reverse complement strand
CGCGAGATAACAATTCAATTCATCGAACCGCCGTGTACGTGATCCGTACGCACGGTGGTGTGGGAGGGAGGGGCCGTGAGGCTTCTTCCTATCCCGATTCCTGCTCGCACATGCGTGCCATCGATCGGAAACTTGCTTGACACGCGGATTTTCGCCTTGCTATAAAGCACGTCCGGGGATCAAAAGACCAAAAAAAATTCCTCTGCCTTCCGCCCGCAGTCGAAAGCAGTTGCCTGAATTCATATAACGAAACAGTGAAAGGGGAAGTCTAGTGAATAAATTCGAACTCATAGAGGCCATCGCGAACTCTGCCGATATTTCCAAAGCAGCCGCCGGCCGCGCGCTCGACGGTGCAGTGGCCGCGATCCAGGTTTCGCTAAAAAAAGGCGGCATGGTCACGCTGGTCGGATTCGGTACTTTCTATGTTGGCAAGCGAGCCGCGCGCAGCGGGCGCAATCCGCGCACGGGCGCCGCGATCAAGATCAAGGCGGCGAAAGTGCCCAAGTTCCGCGCTGGCAAAGCCCTGAAGGATGCAGTAAACTAGCGCGCTTCGTTAGGCCGAAGCGACTGACTTCACGTGAGTCAGGGACAGGAAACCATGCAGCGTCGCATAGGCATGGTAAGCGGCGGCGCTGAAGTAACAGGCGGGGCACCAGGCATACATGTCAACAATGGGTGCTTAGCTCAGTTGGTAGAGCGTCGCCCTTACAAGGCGAATGTCGGGGGTTCGAGCCCCTCAGCACCCACCAGCGGAACTTAACGCGCAGGACCAAGGAGTGGTAGTTCAGTTGGTTAGAATACCGGCCTGTCACGCCGGGGGTCGCGGGTTCGAGTCCCGTCCACTCCGCCAGACCCTGGAAGGCGAACGCAAGTTCGCCTTTTTCATTTTGAAGCCCGGGACCCTGTGCATCCGCATGGGCCCCGGTTCGGGCATACTCTCGCCTTTCGCATAATCTGTGGACTCTGGACTGGACCATGTACGATTTCGTATACAAGCACAAACGCTGGCTGCAGATCGCGCTGCTGGTACTCATCGTTCCGCCGTTTGCCCTGTTCGGCATCGATTTCTATTTCCGTAATACCGATACCGCCGGATCGCTGGCCAAGATCGGTGATGCGCGCATCTCCGAAGTCGAATATTCCCAGGCGCTGCGCCAGGCCCAGGACAAGATGCGCGAGATGATGAAGAGCAATCCGGATCCGTCGCTGCTCAACAGCCCGCAGCTCAAGGAATCGGTGCTCAATGAACTCATCGAACGCAAGATCACCATTTCGCATGCCGCCCGGGCCGGCATGACGATAGCGGATGCCGAATTGCAGAAGATGATCGCCGCGATCGAAGCATTCCACGACGGCCAGGGGAAATTCTCGCGCGAGCGGTATCGCCAGTTGCTGCAGGGACAGGGATTGACGCCGGCCACCTTCGAGAACCAGGTGCGCACGAACATCATGCTCGAGCAGGTGCGGGGCGTTTATTCCGGCTCCGCATTCGTTCCGGAGTCCGTCGCGGACCGGCTGCTGAAGATCCGCGAGCAGGAGCGGGAAGTCAGCCAGGTCCTGTTCAGCCCCGCCGACTACAACAAGCAGGTGAAAATCTCTGATGCCGACGCCGAAAAATACTACATGGAGCACAAGGGCGACTTTGTCGTGCCGGAGCGGGTCAAGATCGAATTCGTCGTGCTTTCCCTGGAGGCTTATCAGCGGGGAGTCGAAGTCAGTGACGCGGAAATCAAGAAATTCTATCTGGACAACCAGAGCCGTTACCAGACGCCTGAAGAACGCCGTGCCAGTCACATCCTGATTCCCGCGGCCGCATCGGCCACACCGGAAGAAAAAGCCAAGGCCAAGGCGCTGGCCGAAGACCTGTCCAAGAAGGCGAAAGCGAACCCGAAAAAATTCGGTGAACTAGCGGCGAAATTTTCCAAGGATCCCGGGTCCGCGGAGAAGGGCGGCGACCTGGGCTTCTTCGGGCGCGGCTTGATGGTCAAGCCGTTCGATGAGGTTGCCTTCGCGATGAAGGTCGGCGATGTCGAGGGTCCGGTGGAAACGCAATACGGCTACCACATCATTCGCCTCGATGCGATCAAGGCGGTGCAGGCCACGCCGCTGGAATCGGTCAAGGCGCAGATTGTGGAAGAGATCCGCAAGCCCAAGGTGGCCAAGGCTTTCGCGGAAGCGGCCGACAATTTCAACAACCTGGTATACGAGCAATTCGACAGCCTGCAGCCCGCGGTTGCCGCGCTGAAGCTGACCTTGCAGAAGAGCGACTGGTTGAGTCGCACCGGGGGCAATCCGAATCCGCTGCTCAATAACGACAAGCTGCTGGCGGCGCTGTTCTCGGACGAAGTGCTCAAGAACAAGCACAATACCTCGGCGATCGAAGTCCAGCCGAACATGCTGCTGGCTGCGCGCGTCGTCGAGTACAAGTCTTCCGAAGGGATGCCGCTGGACCAGGTGCGCAAGGATATCGTCCAACATCTGGCGGAGCAGGCGGCGACAAAACTGGCTGAGACTGAAGGCCGGGCGGCGCTGGAAAAGCTGAAGAAAGGCGAAACGGTGGCGTTGTCATGGTCCGCGTCGCAGACGGTCACCCTGCAAAAGCGACAAGGCCTGCACCCGGAAGCGGCGCAATCCGTATTCGGCGCCGATACGGCCAAGCTGCCCGCGTATGCCGGGGTGCCGGTTTCCCAGGGCCGCTTCGTGATCTATCGCATCACCAAGGTTAAGGACGTCACCGAAACCACCCCTGAGCAGCGCAAGGCGCTGGCGAAGCAGTTGGCCCAGATGATCGGGCAGGAGCAGTACATCGCCTACCTGACCAGCCTGCGCGAGCGCGCCGACGTCAAGATAGACAAGAAGAAGCTGGAACAGGGTTCCTGACCGGGTCAGGCTCGCAGATAAGCCCGCATGGCGATGCCAGCGCGGGCTTTTCTATTCGATCTGGCCGACCGCCGTGGTATTGAAACCGGCGTCGACGTAAGTGATTTCGCCGGTGATGCCGCTGGCAAGATCGCTGCACAGGAACGCCGCTGTGTTGCCGACTTCATCGATGGTCACGTTGCGACGCAGCGGCGATTGCTTTTCCGAGAATGCGAGCAGCTTGCCGAAGCTTCCGATACCCGCAGCGGCCAGCGTTTTGATCGGACCCGCGGAGATGGCGTTCACGCGAATGCCCCTTGGTCCGAGGCTCTGGGCCATGTAACGCACGTTGGCTTCGAGGCTGGCCTTGGCGAGCCCCATCACGTTATAGCTGGGAAAAGAACGTTCCGCGCCGAGATAGGTCAACGTGAGCAGCGCGGCGCTGCGGCCCTGCATCATCGGCAGTCCGGCCTTGGCCAGAGCGGCGAAGCTGTACGAACTGACATCATGGGCGATGCGGAACGCTTCGCGGGTGACGGAATCCAGGTAATCCCCGGCAAGCGCTTCGCGCGGGGCAAAGGCGATCGAATGGATGATCCCATCGAGGCCCTTCCACTGGTTGCCGAGTTCGGCGAACAAGGCATCGATTTCGCCGTCGCTGGCCACATCGCACGGCAGCACCAGTTTGCTGTCGAACTCGGCAGCCAGGTCGACCACGCGATCCTTGATTCGCTCGCCTTGGTAGCTGAACGCAAGCTGCGCGCCTTCGCGGCGCATTGCCTTGGCGATGCCATAAGCGATGGATCGGCTGCTGAGCAGGCCGGTGATCAGGATATTTTTGTTCTGCAGAAATGGCATGGTGGATTCCCTTTGGAGTGTTGCGCATTATAGCGAAACGTCCCCTGTCGCCGTTGCCGCACTGCAAGACGATTAACTGTCGGCTAATCCGCTACACTTCGCTGCAATGAAAGGCTTCATAACAATCCTGGCCCTGGTGCTGCCGGCATCGCTCGGCGCGTGCAGCGGACCCTGGAACGATCCGTATCCAGCGCAGGAGGCCGGCAAGAATATCCTCTACTCGTCGTTTTCCGAGCGGCCCAAGCATCTCGACCCGGTGCAGTCCTACGCCGAAAACGAAGCGGTTTTCACGGCGCAGATCTACATGCCGCCGCTGCAATACCACTACCTCAAGCGGCCGTACGAACTGACTACGCTGGCGGCCACCGAAGTACCGAAGCCGACTTACTACGACGCCGCCGACCGGAAATTGCCGGAGACCGCAGCCGGCGCCAAGGTTGCGTACAGCGTTTACGAAATCCATATCCAGCCAGGGATCATGTACCAGCCTCATCCGGCTTTCGCCAAGGATGAGAGCGGAAAATACCGCTATCACCAGCTCAAACGCGAAGACCTGAAGGATGTTTACGAATTGCGCGATTTCAAATACACCGGCACGCGGGAATTGGTAGCCGACGACTACGCTTTCCAGATCCGCCGCCTCGCCCATCCGAAACTGCATTCCCCGATCTTCGGGCTGATCAGCGAGTACATCGTCGGCCTGAAAGACTACGCGGCCAAGCTGCAGGAAGCAGCCAAGGCGCCGGCGGCCGACGGCTACCTGGACCTTCTGCAATTTCCCCTCGACGGCGTGCAGGTCGTCGACGCACATACCTACCGGATCAAGCTCAAGGGTAAATACCCGCAGTTCGTCTACTGGCTCGCAATGCCTTTCTTCGCGCCGATTCCCTGGGAGGCCGAGCGTTTCTACTTGCAACCGGGCATGTCCGAGGGAAAGAATCTTTCGCTCGACTGGTATCCGGTTGGCACTGGCGCCTACATGCTTACCGTCAATGATCCGAATCGCATCATGGTCATGGAACGTAATCCAAATTTCGCCGGCGAGCCGTATCCGTCCGAAGGAGAAGACGGCGACAAGACGGCCGGTCTGCTCGACGATGCGGGGAAAATGATGCCGTTCATCGACAAGGCGGTATTCAGCCTGGAAAAGGAAAGCATTCCGTACTGGAACAAGTTTCTGCAGGGTTACTACGATGCCTCCGGCATCACCTCCGACAGCTTCGACCAGACCGTGCAGATCACATCCAGCGGCGACATCACGCTGGCGGACGAAATGCGCAAGCAGGATATCCGCCTGCAGACGTCCGTGGCGACTTCGGTGATGTACATGGGATTCAACATGATCGATCCGGTCGTCGGCGGCGATTCGGAGCGCACGCGTAAGCTGCGCCAGGCCATTTCCATTGCCGTCGACCAGGAAGAATTCATTTCAATTTTCACCAATGGTCGCGGCATACCGGGGCAGGGCCCGATTCCGCCGGGCATATTCGGCCATCGCGAAGGAATGGGAGAAATCAATCCCTACGTGTATGACTGGGTCAACAGCAAGCCGGAGCGCAAGCCGATTGCGTTTGCCAAGAAACTGCTGGCCGAGGCGGGATACCCCGACGGGACAGACAAGGCAAGCGGCAAACCGCTGGTCATCTATTTCGATACCACGATGAGCGGGGTCGGCGGCAAGTCGCGCATCGACTGGCTGACCAAGCAGTTCCAGAAGATCGATTTGCAACTGGTGGTGCGCAACACCGACTTCAACCGTTTCCAGGACAAGATTCGCAAAGGCACGGCGCAGCTGTTTTTCTTCGGCTGGAATGCGGACTACCCGGATCCGGAAAATTTCCTGTTCCTGCTCTACGGACCGCAATCGCGCATCAAGAGCGGAGAGAATGCCGCGAACTATCAGAACCCGGAATACGACCGCATGTTCGAACGCATGCAGGTCATGGAAAACGGGCCGGAGCGCCAGGCGCTCATCGACCAGATGGTCGAGATCCTGCGCCGCGATGCGCCCTGGGTGTACATGCTCTATCCGAAGGATTACACGCTGGCGCATGCCTGGGTCTACAACCGCAAGCCCAACAAGATGGCCAACAACGGGCTGAAGTACCAGCGCATCGATCCGCAGTTGCGCCAGAAGAAGCGTGCCGAGTGGAATCACCCTGTGGTCTGGCCGATCATTGTCCTGCTGGCGGTGCTGGCGCTCGTCCTGACTCCCGCCGTGCAGTCCTACCGCAGGCGCGAGCGCGCCGGCGGCAAGCTGCTGCCGGCATGAGACAACGGTCATGATTGCTTTCCTCGTCCGGCGGATTCTTTATGCGATTCCGATCCTGATCGGCGTCAACGTGCTGACCTTCCTGCTGTTCTTCATCGTCAACTCGCCTGACGACATGGCGCGCATGCAACTCGGCCAGAAGCGCGTCAGCGACGAGGCGGTGGTGAAATGGAAGCAGGAGCGAGGCTACGACAAGCCAAGCTTTTTCGACACGCAAGCCAGCGGCATCCGCAAGATCACCAACACGATTTTTTTCGAGAAATCGGTGCCACTGTTCTGGTTTGACTTCGGACGCGCCGAAGCGGACGGGCGCGACATTGCCCATGAAATCCGCAGCCGGATGTGGCCGAGCCTGGCGATTGCGCTGCCGGTCTTCATCGTCGGCATGCTGTCCTATATCACCTTCGCCCTGTTGATGGCGTTCTTCCGCGCAACTTACATTGACATTGCCGGCGTCCTGCTATGTATTTTTGCCATGTCTGTGTCGGGCCTGTTCTACATCATCGGTGGGCAATATGTAATCAGCAAGCTGTGGAATCTGGTGCCGATCTCGGGTTACGTAGGAGGATTGAACGCCTGGAAGTTCCTGGTGCTTCCCGTGGTCATCGGCATTGTCGGCGGAGTGGGGGCCAGCGCGCGCTGGTACCGGACCATTTTTATCGAGGAAATCAATCGCGACTACGTGCGTACCGCGCGGGCGAAAGGACTGCCGGAATGGCGTGTGCTGTTCCGCCACGTGCTGCATAACGCGATGATTCCGATCCTGACGGGTGCGGTCGTGGCGATTCCCCTGCTGTTTCTCGGCAGCCTGATTACCGAATCGTTCTTTTCGATACCGGGACTGGGCAGCTATACCATCGATGCAATCAGCCAGCAGGATTTCTCCGTGGTGCGGGCCATGGTGTTCCTCGGGTCGGTGCTGTACATCATCGGCCTGATCCTGACCGACATTTCCTACACGGTGGCGGATCCTCGCATAAGGCTGCAATGAATCTTCCGTTCAAACCGGTAATCCTGACGACCGACGCACTGATTTTCGTGCTGTTTGCCGTGGTCGCCATCTCGGCCTGGTACATCAGCCGGCATCAGCATTTGCTTGCACCCTGGAAGAAGGTGGCGCGCACCCGCAGCGGCATGATCGCCGCCGTGATCCTGTTGCCCTTCGTTACCGTCGGTCTGCTGGACTCGCTGCATTTCCGACCGCTCCTGCCCGGCGATGCCGCCGCGGGCAAGGCGAATTACGCGGTCGACGTGATGTCCGTGTTCGACTTGATTGCCGCCCCGCTCAAACGCAAGCAGGAGAAGACCTATTCGGCGCCGCTGTCCGCCTATCTGTTCGCCAAGGAGACTGTGGAACTGCCGGACGGCAGCGAGGCGCGCGTGTTTCCGCGGCTGACACATGGTGGCGCACATTTGAAGGACCCGGCGACCGAGCAGACGGCCGACATCGTCAAGCGCATGGTCGCCGGCGTAGCGATTGCCGCGTTGGCGTGGAATATACTGTTGCTCTGCGTGACATTCTGGCTGTCTCATCGGCATGGGCACGGTGTGCGGGACACTTGGTCTGCGATATGGAAAGGGCATACGGAAATGCCGTGGCGCGAGATGCTCATCACCAATGGAGTGGTGTTTCTCGTGTTAGTGCCGATGATGGTCTTGTCCGCCGGATATCACGTTCTGGGCACGGACAAAGTTGGCCAGGATGTGTTTTACCTGACACTCAAGAGCATCCGCACCGGTCTGGTCATCGGTACGCTCACGACGCTGGTCATGCTGCCATTCGCACTCCTGCTCGGCATCCTCGCGGGTTATCTGCGCGGCTGGGTGGACGATATCATCCAGTATCTGTACACGACCCTCAACTCGATTCCCGGCGTGCTGTTGATCGCCGCCTCCGTGCTGATCCTGCAAGGTGTCATCGACCGCCATCAGGACTGGTTCCAGACGGCGAGCGAACGGGCGGATGCGCGTTTGTTCCTGCTGTGCATGATCCTCGGCGTGACCAGCTGGACCGGCTTGTGCCGCCTGCTGCGCGGCGAGTCGCTCAAGCTGCGCGAGCTGGATTACATCCAGGCGGCGCGGGCATTCGGCGTGTCCGATAGCAGGATCATCACCCGTCACATCCTGCCTAACGTGATGCACATCGTGCTGATCGCCATCGTCATGGATTTCAGCGGCCTGATCCTGGCGGAGGCCGTGCTGTCCTACGTCGGCGTCGGCGTGGATCCGACCATGAATAGTTTCGGCACCATGATCAATTCGGCGCGCATGGAGATGGCGCGCGATCCCATGGTGTGGTGGTCGCTTGCGTCGGCATTTGCCTTCATGCTGCTGCTGGTACTCTCGGCAAACCTGTTCGCCGATGCCGTGCGTGACGCTTTTGATCCGCGCATCCTCGGCCGCCCGGCTTCGCCGGGGTTCCTTTCGACGTACCTGCCGGCGACGCCCGGTCGCTGAAGTCAATGATTCCTGCCATCCTGCAAGTGGAGAATCTGCGCACGTGGCTGTCGGGCAGTGAGGGCATCGTGCATGCGGTGGACGGCGTGTCGTTCTCGGTCGCCCGCGGCGAAACCTTTGCACTGCTCGGCGAATCGGGTTGCGGCAAATCCATGACGGCGCTGTCTATTGCCCGACTGTTGCCGGATGCGGGCCGTATCTTGTCGGGCACGGTGCGACTGGACGGCCAGGACCTTCTGCAGCTTCCCGAAGCGGCAATGCGCGACGTGCGCGGCAGCCGCATAGGTATGATTTTTCAGGAGCCAGGCACCAGCCTGAACCCGGTGATGACCGTCGGAGCGCAGATCGGTGAAGTGTTGCTGCAGCACACGACGCTGCGCGGCAGCGCGGCTGATGCCCGGGTGCGGGATCTGCTCGACGCAGTAGGATTACCCGATCCGAAAAGCCGGATACTCGAATACCCGTTTCAGCTCTCCGGTGGTATGAAGCAGCGCGTAATGATCGCGATAGCGCTGGCATGCGAACCCCGCTTGCTGATCGCGGACGAGCCGACGACGGCGCTCGACGTAACGATCCAGGCCCAAGTGCTCGACCTGCTGCGCAATTTGCAGACGAAGATGGGCATGTCGATTTTGCTGATCACCCACGACCTGGGCGTGGTCTCGGAAATGGCCCATCACGTCGGCGTCATGTATACGGGCGAGATCGTCGAAACCGCAAGGCGGGATGAATTTTTTCGCAACCCGGCGCACCCGTATTCGCGAAAGCTATTTGCGTCGTTACCCGACCGTCAGAGCAAGGACCGCACGCTGGCGGTGATTCGCGGCCGCGTTCCTTCCCTCGCCAGCGAATTCCGTGGTTGCCGCTTCGCGGATCGTTGCGATTTCGCATGGGATCTGTGCCGCAACACGAGCCCGGACTGGAGTGCGGTGAAAAGCGGCCACGGCGTGCGCTGCCACCTGTTCAGCGAAAAAAAGGAAGTTCCGGATGCAACGACGACCGCGTTCGCTTCCGGGGCGGGATTGGGCGCAGCCTGCGGGCCAATGCATCCGGAAACCGGCACACCGTTGCTGATGGTTGACGACCTCAAGGTTTACTTCCCGATACGCAAGGGCATCTTCAAGCGCGTTGTCGGCCATGTGAAGGCCGTCGACGGCGTGTCGCTCTCCCTGCGGGCGGGGCGGACGCTGGCACTGGTTGGCGAATCGGGCTCCGGCAAGACCACGGTCGGCAAGGGAATCGTACAACTCCTGCCGCTCGCCGGTGGCCGCGTCAGTCTCGGCGGCGTGGATCTCGCAACGTTGTCCGGAGGTGACCTGCGCGGACGGCGCCGTGATTTCCAGATCATTTTCCAGGATCCGTACAGCTCGCTCAATCCGCGCATGCGCGTGCTCGACATCATAGAGGAAGGCATGATTGCACTCGGCGTGGGCGGCAACAGGCGTGCGCGCGCCATAAGGGTCGAAGAAATTATGGTGCAGGTCGGCTTGGGCGCGGAGATGAAATACCGCTATCCGCATGAATTTTCCGGCGGCCAGCGTCAGCGCATCGCGATCGCACGCGCGCTCGCAGTCGAACCCAAGTTGATCGTCTGCGATGAACCGACGAGCGCGCTCGACGTTTCTGTGCAGGCGCAGATACTGAACCTGTTGCGCGATCTGCAGAGCCGGCTATGCATCGCCTACCTCTTCATCACGCATAACATGTCGGTCGTCGAGTATCTGGCGGACGAAGTGGCTGTCATGTATCTCGGAAAAATCGTCGAGCAGGGCACGTCCGACGAGGTTCTGCGCAATCCGCAGCACGCCTACACGAAGGCGTTGTTGTCAGCCGTACCTAAAGTGGTCTATGCGGAGAAGGAGGGCTGATCGCTTCCATCTGAGGGTGACACAGTCGTCAGCGGCGGGCGATACGCGGATTGCTGAAGATGGTCACGCGCTGGCCTAAGCGCAGGTTGTTGCCCGACAGGTGGTTCCATTCTTTCAGGGCGGCCACGGTTACGCGGTGTTTCAATGCGATGAGGTAAAGGCTGTCGCCGTTCTTTACTCGATAGACTACGCGGCTACCGTATAAATCCTCGGGCGCCTGAAATTCCGGACTGTTCCAGGTTTCATCCAGGTTCGAAGCACTGGCCTCTTCATTCATCGGCACCAGCAACGACCGGCCGGGCCGGACCGCGACATGGCGGTTGATTCCGTTGATCTCCCGCAAGTGTGCCGGCGTGATGCCGAATTTTGCGGCAATCGAATCCGGATTCTCGTTCTTCTTCAGCGTATAGGTCTGCCACGACACCAAGGGCTGGTCATAATCCTTCAGGTTGGCGGAGAAAATACCCGCCTTGTCGACCGGCAGCAGCAGGGTCCGCGATCCGTTCGACATGATGACCGGACGCGTATGGCCGGGATTAAGCGAGCGGAAGTCATCGACCGACATTTCCGCCAGTCGCGCGGCGACCTGCATGTCGATGTGTTCGGGGGTCGATACGGCCGTGAAATACGGCTGGTTGGGGATGTCATCGAGCGGGAAGCTCAACAGCGCTGGTTTCATGATGATGTTCTTCACCGCCTGCAGCTTGGGCAGGTAGTTGCGCGTCTCGCGCGGCATCCGCAGATTTAGGTAGCCGGTCGGTTTGCGCTTCGCCCGGTTGCTTGCGATGGCGCGATGCACGCCGTTCTCGCCCCAGTTGTAGGCCGCCAGCGCCAGCTGCCAGTCATCGAATTCCGCATGCAATTTTTCCAGGTAGTCCAGCGCGGCGCCGGTGGCGGTGAGCACATCGCGGCGCCCGTCGTACCACCAGTTCTGCTGCAGTCCGTAGCGCTTTCCGGTGGAAGGCATGAACTGCCATATCCCGACGGCGCGGGCGCGCGAATAGGCTATGGGATTGTAGGCACTCTCGATCATCGGCAGCAGCGCCACTTCCATCGGCATGTGGCGCTTGTCGATCTCCTCGACGATGTAATACAGATACAGGCGACTGCGCTCGATCATGCGCTGGAAGTAATCGGGGTGATTCAGGAACCAAGCCTCGTGCCGCGCGACCAGTTGGCTGTCGAGCACGGGCAGTGCGAAGCCGTTGCGAACACGTTTCCACAGACTTTCCGGCGCAGGGGTAAGCGGCGTGACGGTAAGGGGCGAATCAGGTTGCGCTTCGATCGGCGCATCCGGTTTCAACTTATCGCGTGCGGGTGCCGGTGGCGAAGTCGAGTCCGTGGGCACCTGAACGGCGACCGGTTCGTCAGCGTGGAGTGGGGAGGTTGCCGCAAAGAGGAAGGCGCCGGCGAGAATCGCAAGTAATTTCTTCATTTACCGATGCAAGATATTGATATTTATTGGTATCTTAGCAGAGGATTCAGCCTAGTCAAGGTAAACTTTGACCCAAGCGGGCAACGCGCATCTGTCCCAACGGAAACGAAGCTAAAAGCTGTCCTTCCACTGGCGCAAGGTCGTGAACACGTCGACAGAACTGGTCAGCGCATGCCCCGCGCGACGGCTAGCCGATGCGGCCACGGCGGGGTCCCCCCCGCGCAGGAAGGGATTGGCCGCCAGTTCCGATTCGATGGTCGACGGCAGAGAAGGATGGCCGGCGGCGAGCGCGGCCCGGGCCGAGGCTTCGCGCCGCTCCAGAGCACGGTTGTCCGGATCCGCGGCGCGAGCAAAACGCAGATTCGAAAGCGTGTATTCGTGGGCGCAATACACCAGCGTGTCGCCGGGGAGCGCTGCAAATTTTGCGAGCGACGAGTGCATTTGCGCCGCCGTGCCTTCGAACAGCCGCCCGCAACCGCAGGAAAACAGGGTGTCGCCGCAGAACAGCACGCCTTCGCCGTAGTAGGCGATGTGCCCCGCGGTGTGGCCTGGGACATCGAGCACGCCCAGAGTGAGGCCCACACCAGGGACTTCAATGGTGTCTCCCTCCTTGAGCGCTCTGGTGATGCCGGGAATTTTCTCGCGCGCCGGGCCGAATACCGGTACGGTATACTTCGTGAGCAGCTTGGTGTTGCCGCCAACGTGATCGCCATGGTGGTGGGTGGTCAGGATCGCCGCGAGCCGCAGTTTTTCGCTAGACAGATATTCGAGGACCGGCTCGGCGTCGCCCGGGTCCACGACAACGGCGACGGCACCCGTGCGCAGGCACCAGATATAGTTGTCTTGGAATGCGCGGATGGGAACGATGGTGATGGTATTCATGCGGGTATCTTTATATTTTATAAAACTGAATGTCAATCAACGCCGCGCCCGTCAGTCTCTCCGAATGGTTTTCCACGCCGCTGGGCGCACGCCTCCTCGACATCGAACTGAACTATTTCGACCGCGAACTCGCCGATGTGTTCGGGTTCAACGCAATCCAGCTCGGCCTGCCGGAATATCCATACTTGCGTGCCAATCGCATTCCGTTTCGCTGCGTGACTGGCTGCGACGGCCCGGTCGGCGTGCGTTCCGATCCGTGTGCATTGCCGCTGCAGACCGCGTCGGTCGATCTTGTCGTATTGCCGCATACCCTCGAATTCAGCAGCAATCCACACCAGGTGCTGCGCGAGGTTTCGCGCGTCCTGATGCCGGAGGGCCACGTGGTGCTGTCGGGATTCAATCCGTGGAGCCTGTGGGGGGCGCGCCGCCTCACCGCGCGGCGCGAAGGTGCCTATCCATGGTGCGGTCAGTTCATCAATCTGCCGCGGATCAAGGACTGGATGGCCTTGCTCGGATTTGAACTCGCCGGCGGACGCATGTGCAGCTATGCGCCGCCATTGGCCAGCGAAAAATGGTCGCGTCGCTGGAGCTTCATGGAATCGGCGGGGGATCGCTGGTGGCCGTTTGCCGGCGGCGTTTACTACTTGCACGGCATCAAACGAGTCCAGGGGATGCGCCTGATCACGCCGCAATGGAAGGCAGTGCAGGTAAAGAAGAAGGCGCTGGCCGCGGTGCCGAACAAAACCAACGGGCGCGACGACGCGATGGCGGCGCGGGCCAATCATGCCGGAGATCCGCAGTGAGCGAATTGGTCGATGTCTATACTGATGGGGCGTGCAAGGGCAATCCCGGAGCGGGGGGCTGGGGGGTCTGGATGAAATGCGGGGACCACGAAAAGGAGTTCTGCGGCGGCGAAGCGGAAACGACGAATAACCGCATGGAAATGATGGCGGTGATCGAAGCCCTGGCTTCGCTCAAGCGCAGTTGCACGGTGCGCCTGCATACCGATTCGAAGTACGTGCACGACGGCATCTCGACCTGGATACACAATTGGAAAAGGCGGGGCTGGCTTACCGCCGATAAAAAGCCCGTGAAGAATGTCGATCTGTGGAAACGATTGGATGGCCTGGTCCGCGGCCATGAAGTCGAGTGGGTCTGGGTCAAGGGACATGCCGGCAATCCCGGCAACGAGAAAGCCGATGAGCTCGCGAACCTCGGCGTGGCGGAAGCGCTTCGCGCAGCGGCGAAGAGGCAGTGATTGGTAATTGGTGATTGGTAATTAATAAAGGATACTGAAAAAAATTCTAAAAATATTTATTCTCTAATCACCAATCACCAATCACCAATCACCAATCACCAATCACCAATCACTGCTTCATGCGCCAGATCTTCCTCGACACGGAAACGACCGGCCTCGATCCCGCCCTGGGCCATCGCGTAATCGAAATCGCAGCGGTGGAAATCGTGAACCGCCGCTTCACCGACCGGCACTACCACCAATACGTGAACCCGGGACGCGACATAGACGCCGGCGCGCTGGAGGTGCACGGCATCACCAATGAATTCCTCGCCGACAAACCGAAGTTTCGCGACGTGGCGAGAGACATGCTCGAATTCATCGAAGGCGCGGAGCTGATCATCCACAACGCACCGTTCGACGTCGCGTTCCTCGATCACGAACTCGCACTGCTCGAACTGCAGGGCCTCAAGATTTACTGCCCGCAGGTAACGGATACGCTGAAGATGGCGAAGGGGCTGCATCCGGGCAAGCGCAATTCACTGGACGCGTTGTGCGATCGTTACCAGATCGACAACTCCGCGCGTTCGCTGCACGGCGCCCTGCTGGATGCGCGCCTCCTGGCGGAAGTCTATCTGTCCATGACGCGCGGACAGGACAGCCTGCTGATGGACATGGGCGAATCTTCCTCGCCGGTGATGGACAGCGCGTTTTCGACGGCGGATGCCGAACTGATCGTGATTCGCGCAACAGCGGAAGAGCTCGTCGAGCATGTCCGCCAGCTGGAAGACATCGACAAGGCGGCAAAAGGCGCCTGCCTCTGGAAAAAGCTGGAAGCTGCCCGCTGACTGAAGATAAAGGATTGGTGGGCGGTACTGGGATCGAACCAGTGCTACCCACCCGCAAACCCAGTACTGGCGCGGTTCTCCAGAGGGTGCTGTGTCATAGATTGGCGTTGTGTCATAGATTCGGGGTTCAGACCCTGTCCGGACGGCGCCGGTAGGCCCTTTCCGTCATGCGCGAATCGACGTGGGCGAGCAGCTTGCGGGCGTGTTCCAGGCTCTCGGCGTCGCTGCCTACCTTGGCCCGCAGATCATGCTCGGTGAAGCGCTCGGTGACCTTGGTTTCCGCCATCACCCGCCTCATGAAGTTCTGCCACATCTTGTCCCACACCTTGGCTTCGCCCGTTGCCTCGTTGACGTAGCACTTGCCCCTGGCGTTGCAGAACAGCCAGGGAGAAATGTCCACCGGCCGGGCGGCTTTGGCGTCTTCGACGGCTGCGCGTCGCTCAGGGGTCCATTCGTAGATCGTGCGCTTGCCTGTTGAGTTGGCGGTCTTGTGGCGCTGCACGTGGATACCGTCGTCCCTGAATTGTCGAGCGGGCTCCAGGCGCAGGAGATCGCCTCTGGAGAGCCCCGTAAGTAACTTGAGCCGGATATAGGCCTGGACAGCCAGAACACTGCCACGCCGGCGGGAGGGGACAAGGGAAAGGCATTCGATCACTTCCCAGTCCTCGATGTACCGGTCCCGCGGCTTCTCGCCTTTCAG
>JAYVMZ010000007.1:0-20978 GCA_043758735.1 Betaproteobacteria bacterium | reverse complement strand
TCCTGTTCCTCATTGTTTTTTTGGAAACCGGCGTGGTCGTCACGCCGTTCCTGCCCGGTGACTCGCTGCTGTTCGTGGCGGGAACCATTGCCGCGGCAGGCGAACTCAACGTGCATGTCCTGGTAGTTTTCCTGACTGCGGCGGCGATTGCTGGGGATTCCCTTAACTACGCCATCGGCCGCTACCTCGGCCCGCGGGTTTTCCGTTTCGAGGATTCGCGATTTTTCAAGCGAGCCTACGTGGACCGGACCCATGCGTTCTTCGAACGCCATGGCGGCAAGGCAATCATCATCGCGCGCTTCGTGCCAATCATTCGCACCTATGCGCCGTTCGTGGCGGGCATCGGCGCAATGGACTACCGGCGTTTTTTGATGTTCAACGTAACAGGAGCAGTGCTGTGGGTGGTGCTGCTGACCTATGCCGGCTTCTTCTTCGGCAACCTGCCGCTGGTCAGGAACAACCTGACAGCGGTCATTCTCGGCATCATCGTGTTGTCCGTGATGCCGGCGATCATCGAGTTCTGGCGCGCGAGGCGCCCATCCTGACGTCCTAGACGCGCTTCGCCAGGTGCTCCGCCATGCCGGTGTAAGTGCCCGGCGTCAACGCCAGGAGGCGCTCCTTTTCCGCGGGTGGAATGGCGAGCCCGCGGATGAATTCATGCAGCGACTCGCGATTGATGCTTGCTTTGCCTCGGGTCAGCGCTTTCAGTTGCTCGTACGCATCCTCGATGCCATGGCGCTTCATGACCGTCTGGATCGGCTCGGCAAGGACCTCCCAGTTGGCATTCAGATCGTCGGCGAGGCGCTTCGGGTCGGGCTCGAGTTTGTTCAGCCCGCGCAGGCACGAGTCATAGGCGAGCAGGCTGTAACCCAATGCGACGCCCATGTTGCGCAAGACTGTCGAATCCGTCAGGTCGCGCTGCCAGCGCGACACCGGTAGCTTGGACGAAAGATGCGACAACAGCGCATTCGCCAGACCGAGATTGCCTTCGGAATTTTCGAAATCGATCGGGTTGACCTTGTGTGGCATGGTCGATGAACCGACTTCGCCTTCTTTTATTTTCTGCTTGAAGTAACCGATCGAAATATAGCCCCAGATGTCGCGATTCAAGTCGAGCAGCACGGTATTGAGCCCGGCGCAGGCATCGAACAATTCGGCGATGCTGTCGTGCGGTTCAATCTGCGTGGTGTACGCATTGAATTCGAAGCCGAGCTTTTCGACGAAATCGCGGCAGAATTTTTCCCACTCGAAGTCGGGAAACGCTGCAAGGTGGGCATTGTAGTTGCCGACGGCGCCGTTGATCTTGCCTGTCAGCGGGACGTTCGCGATGCGGGTGCGCTGCCGGCGCAGGCGCTGCACGACGTTCGCCATTTCCTTGCCGAGCGTGCTGGGTGTTGCCGGCTGGCCGTGGGTGCGCGACAGCATCGGCAGGGAGGCGGTCGCATGGGTGAGCGCGGCCAGTCTTTCGATCAGCGCGTCGATCGCTGGCAGCACCACTTTCGAGCGGGCATCCCTGAGCATCAGCGCGTGGCAGAGATTATTGATGTCTTCGGAAGTGCAGGCGAAGTGCACGAAGCCGATGACCCCGGCGATTTCGCGGTTGTCCGAGAGTTTTTCCTTGAGCCAGTACTCGATCGCCTTGACGTCGTGATTGGTGCGCGCTTCGATCTGTTTTACCGCGTCACCGTCGATGACGGAGAAGTCGCGCACTACGGCATCGAGTTCCCGCAGCGTGTGGGGTGAAAGGGCCGGGATCTCGGCGAGTGCGTCCGCCGCGCATAACGCCTTCAACCATTCGACCTCGACCAGGATGCGGTAACGGATCAGGCCAAATTCGCTGAAGTAATCCGCGAGGCTGGAGACTTTGTCCCGGTAACGGCCATCGAGTGGGGACAGGGCGGTGAGAGTCGAAAGTGGCATCATCCAAGTAGCTAATCAGCAGAAATAATTTTATCACGACGAGCGCTTCTGCGGCTCTGGTCATGCAGCGCTCGCCGCAGTTGAAATCGAGCCACGCGGCCAGCCTAGTGCGCCGCCGGAACCGCGCTTTCGATGATGCCACCGCCGAGGCAGACCTTTGATTCATAGACGACGACGGATTGGCCGGGCGTGACTGCCCATTGAGGTTCCGCGAATTTAATTTCGCATGAATCGGCATCGACGCGTTCGACTTCGCAAGGCGCGTCCTTCTGCCGGTAGCGCGACTTCGCCCCGTATACCCAGTTGCAATGAGGTAGTGCGCCGCTGATCCAGTTCAGGTCGTTGGCCACGAGCGCATCGGACAGCAACGCGGGATGATCGTGGCCTTGCACGACGGTAAGCCGGTTGGATTCCATGTCCTTGTCGCACACATACCACGGCTCGCCATCGCCTTCCTTGCGTCCGCCGATGCCCAGTCCCTGGCGCTGGCCGAGCGTGTAGTACATGAGGCCGACGTGCCGGCCGATAATGTTTCCGTCGGAGCTGACGATGTCTCCGGGCTCGGTCGGCAGGTAGCGATTCAGGAACTCCCGGAACGGACGCTCGCCGATGAAACAGATTCCGGTGGAGTCTTTCTTGTCGTGGTTCGGGAGCTTGAGCTTTGCAGCGAGCGCGCGCACATCGCGCTTGTACATCGCGCCAAGCGGAAAGAGCGTGCTGCGCAATTGAGCCTGGTTCAGCCGGTAGAGGAAATAGCTCTGGTCCTTGGTGCCGTCTTCCGCCTTGAGCAACTGGAACAGGCCGTCCACTTCACGCGCTTGGGCGTAGTGCCCGGTGGCTATGCGGTCCGCGCCGAGTTGCATCGCGTGATCGAGGAAGGCCTTGAACTTGATTTCAGCATTGCACAGTACGTCCGGATTTGGTGTCCGCCCGGCTTTGTATTCGGCGAGGAAGCTGTTGAACACGCGGTCCTTGTATTCGGCGGAAAAATTCACCGCTTCGATGTCGATGCCGATCAGGTCGGCGATCGACACTGCATCAATCAGGTCCTGTCGCGATGTGCAGTATTCCTCGTCGTCATCGTCTTCCCAATTCTTCATGAACAGGCCAACGACCTCGTAACCCTGCTCCTTGAGCAACCAGGCGGCGACGGAGGAATCCACGCCACCCGACATGCCGACGACAATGCGCTGCTTCTTGCTCACGTCACAAATCCGGATCAGTTGTAGTCCACCAGCAGGTCGAGCGGCGCCCGAATTCCGGCCAGATAGTCTTCCATGCAGCGCACCACCAGCGGGCTGCGATGGCGGTCGCGGCCGTTACGGATCTCGTCGGGGCTGAGCCAGACTGTGCGCACGATTCCTTCATCCAATGGCCGATCCGCGTGATGCGTTCCTAATAAGCCTGAAAACGCGAAGCGAAGGTAAGTAACGTCGCTGCCGGAAGGGCGCCAGCGATAGACGCCGACGAGGTGTCGTGGGGAAAATTCCCAGGCGGTTTCCTCGAGCGTTTCCCTCGCTACGGCCGCTACGATCGATTCGTCGGCTTCGAGATGCCCGGCCGGTTGATTGAACAGCAATCCGCGCTCGGTTTGCTCCTCGACGAGGAGAAAGCGGCCATCGCGTTCCACAACCGCTGCCACAGTCACATTGGGTTTCCAGATCATGTCGGCGTCGTCAGACCAGCTTGGGAAATAACTCGATCACGCCGCGGTAAATATATTCGACCCCGATGGCGGCAATGATCAACCCCATGACCCGGGTGATGATGTTCATGCCGGTCTTGCCCAGCCGATCCGAAATGCGCGTGGCTGCCGAAAAAGTTACCCATACGCCGATGCCTATGAGGGCCGCGGGAATCAAAAGGATGATTTGGCCGAAAAAACTTTCCGTGTGATGCGTGGCGATGATCATGGTGCTGATTGCGCCCGGCCCGGCCAGCAACGGAATGCCAAGAGGCACGACCGCCACCGCATCTTTTTCCGCCGCTTCTTCGGCCTCGTCGGGCGTCTGGCGGATGCCGCTTTCTTTCGCCTGCAGCATCGAAATTGCCATCAGCAGAAGCAGGATCCCGCCTGCGATCAGGAACGAGGGGATGCTGATGCCGAAAAACAGCAGTACTTGCGTGCCGATCAGCGCCGCGACGGCAAGCACGCTGAAGACGGTGATGGCGACGACCTCCGTGACGCGCCGCCGTTCGGCGTCTGTGTAGCCGGTCGTCGTGCTGAGGAAGATGGGAATGCTGGCAAAAGGATCGACGATGGCCAGCAAGGCGACCGTCAGCTTGATGAGGTCGGTCCACTCGCCCATGGCTTGCGTCCTCTCGATTGGTAATTCATAAAATGAAAAAGGCAGGGGGTACCCCTGCCTTTGCGCCGGGTATCCGCGGCAAACCTACTTGGTCGAATCCTCGGGTGCGCTGTCCTGGTGTTTTTTCTTATCGTCCTTGTCCTCGCCCAATGGCCTGGCGGGAGGGGCGATCTCGGCGCCGGATTTGGCCAGAGCCGAACTGGGCACAGTCGGCGCTCCGCCGGCGGTCGCGTAAAAGGAAAGGACGGCAAACGCGACGGCCAAGCAGAGCGCGATCAATTTCTTCATGGCAGGGTTCCATTCGTCAGTATCTGGAAATTTCAGCGAACCAGAGCATTATCCAGTCCTCAAAACGCTGGCAAGAATAAGGAGTTTCCGGGGCAGCGTCAAACTGACAGCAGCAGGGGAATGGCGCGGATTCCGTTCGCTGCGGACAAAAAAAACAAGGCAGGGAATAATTCCCCGCCTTGTCGTTTACAACTGACTGAACCCGATTACTTTGCCGGGGCAGCAGCCGGAGCAGCGGCGGCCGGAGCAGCGACTTCCTTCTTCATGACCTTCTTATGCTTCTTCATGGACTTGGCGGGCTTGTCAGCCGGCGCGGCTGCGTCAGCGGCAACGGCCGAGAACGTAACTGCGGCAAACAGGGCGGCGATCAGGGCGGCGATAATCTTCTTCATGCTGGTGTTCTCCATTTGTAAGTTTCTTCAGGGTATGACACAAACTAGGTGTCATGCCCTTAACGCCGCCTTGCCGGCCTGGTTGACATATTTTGTTACAAGTTAAGTCTTTCTTACCAAAGGCGCATTTCGCTGGCGGCAAGCAGGCGGTATTGGCCGGAATCCAGTCCGGCCAGGGTCCAGTGGCCCACACGATGGCGGATCAGGCGCAATGTGGGAAAGCCGGCTGCTGCGGTCATGCGCCGGATCTGGCGATTCTTGCCCTCGGCGATCTCAATATCCAGCCAACTTGCCGGAATGCTCTGGCGCACACGGATGGGGGGAGTGCGCGCCCATAAGCCGGGTGGTTCAGCGATCGGGTTGACGATCGCCAGCGCGGTGACGAAGTCCCCTAAATCGACACCTTTGCGCAGCTTCGCCAGGGCGGCCTCGTCCGGCACGTTTTCGACCTGCGCCCAATAGGATTTGGACCACTTCCTGGCGGGATGGCTGATGGTGTTCTGCAGGGCGCCGTCGTCCGTCAGGATCAGCAGGCCTTCGCTGTCCGTATCGAGCCGGCCTGCGGGATAGATATCCGGGATCGGCACAAAATCCTTCAGCGTTTTCTTGCCCGCCGACGGACTGAACTGGCAGATCACGCCATAGGGCTTGTTGAACAGGACGACCCTAGCCATGGGTAGTAGTCGGGTCGCCACGCATGGTGGCGGCCCCGACAGGCTCAGCGATGCTCGTGTGCCGTGAGGTACTCGTAAGCGGGCAAGGTAAGGAATTCGACGAACTCCTCGGCGAGCGTGAGCTCCTCGAACATTTTCGCGCCTTCCTCGTACTCGCCTGCCGCATAGCCCTTGTCGCCGAGCATCTCCCGGACTTTGGCCAGTTCCTGCGGCACGAGCGCACGAAACAATTCTTTGCTCACCTTGCGGCCATCGTCGAGCACGCCGTGCGGGCTGCGGATCCAGTGCCAGATTTGCGCCCGCGAGATCTCCGCAGTCGCGGCATCTTCCATCAGATTGAAGATCGGCACACAGCCGGTACCCGCGAGCCATGCGCCCAGGTACTGGATGCCGATATTGATGTTGATGCGCAGCCCCTGCTCGGTGATCGGGCCTTTGGGCTGGAAATTGATCAGGTCTTTCGCCGCGACCTGGACGTCGTCGCGTTTTTTCTGGATCTGATTCGGCGTCTTCATCGATTTGTCGAACGCTTCCTTCGCGATCGCCACGAGTCCAGGGTGCGCCACCCAGGTGCCGTCATGGCCGTCGGTCGCCTCGCGGTCCTTATCCGCGCGTACTTTGGCGAGCGCGGCCTCGTTCGCGGCGGGATCATTCTTGATCGGAATCTGTGCGGCCATGCCGCCCATGGCAAAGGCGCCGCGCTTGTGGCAGGTCTTGATCAGCAGCAGCGAATAGGCGCGCATGAACGGGCTGGTCATGGTCACCAGGCCGCGGTCGCCAAGGATGAAATCCTTCTGGGTGCGAAATTTCTTGATGCAGCTGAAGATGTAATCCCAGCGCCCGCAATTGAGGCCCGCCGAGTGCTCACGCAGTTCGAAAAGGATTTCCTCCATTTCGAACGATGCGAGAATCGTCTCGATGAGGACGGTGGCCTTGACGGTGCCTTGCGGCACACCCAGTTCTTTTTGCGCGAATACGAAGACCTCATTCCAGAGGCGCGCTTCGAGATGGGACTCCATTTTCGGCAGGTAGAGGTAGACGCCTGATTTCTTTTTCACGCGCGCTTTGGCGTTGTGAAAGAAATACAAGCCGAAGTCGAACAGCGAGCCGGACATCGGCTGCCCGTCTATCACGATGTTTTTTTCGTTCAGGTGCCAGCCACGCGGGCGCACCAGCAATGTCGCGGGTTTCTCGGCGAGTTTGTACTGCTTGCCTTCCGGGCTGGTAAATGAAATCGTGCCGGCGACCGCGTCGCGCATGTTGATCTGGCCCTGGAGCTGGTTGTCCCAGGTCGGTGTCGAGGAATCTTCGAAGTCCGCCATGAACATGTTGGCGCCGGAATTGAGCGCGTTGATCACCATCTTGCGATCGGTCGGACCGGTGATTTCCACCCGGCGGTCCTGCAAATCCGCCGGTACCGGGGCGACTTCCCAGGCGGCGTCGCGAATCGCTTTGGTCTCCGGCAGGAAGTCGGGCAATTTTCCGGAGTCGATTTCTTTTTGCCGCCGGGCACGGCGGGCGAGCAACTCGACGCGCCGCGCATTGAACCCGCGGTGCAGTTTAGCCAGGAAGGCAAGCGCATCGCCGGTGAGTATTTGCGAATACTCGGGAGTGATGCTGCCGAGCACTTGCATGCCGGCGCGAATATTCGGCTGGGTCACAGTAAGTCTCCGCTACAAAATTTCATAATGTGAAAAATGGTTTCGCTAAATGATAAATAGGAAACGCCGCGGGGACAAGCAAAGCTTGCCACACCGCGGCGCAAAGGAAACTACCGGAACAGGGTCAGACGAACTGTTCTTCTTCGGTGGAGCCGGTCAGCGCGGTGACCGATGACCGGCCGGCCTGGACCGCCTGCGTGACTTCGTCGAAATAACCGGTGCCGACTTCACGCTGATGCCGGGTCGCGGTGTAGCCGCCAGCTTCCGCCGCGAATTCGGCTTGCTGCAGTTTTACGTAAGCCGTCATGTTCTCGGTGGCGTAGCCGCGCGCAAGCTCGAACATTCCGTAGTTCAGCGAGTGGAAGCCGGCCAGCGTGATGAACTGGAACTTGTAGCCCATCGCGCCCAACTCGCGCTGGAATTTGGCGATGGTACTGTCGTCCAGATTCTTCTTCCAGTTGAATGACGGCGAGCAATTGTAGGACAGCAGCTTGCCCGGGTACTGCTTGTGGATGGCCTCGGCAAATTGGCGCGCGAAGGCAAGGTCCGGTTTCCCGGTTTCGCACCAGATGAGATCGGCATACGGAGCATAGGCGAGGCCGCGCGAAATGGCCTGCTGAATGCCGTTGATGACTCGGTAATAGCCCTCCGCCGTGCGTTCGCCCGTGCAGAAAGGTTTGTCGTTGTCATCCACATCCGATGTGATCAGATTTGCCGCTTCCGCGTCCGTGCGCGCAAACAGCACGGTCGGCACACCCATGATGTCGGACGCGAGGCGCGCGGCCGCGAGCTTCTGCACGGCTTCCTGTGTGGGCACCAGCACCTTGCCGCCCATGTGCCCGCATTTTTTCGCGGAGGCGAGTTGGTCTTCGAAATGCACACCCGCCGCGCCCGCATCGATCATCGATTTCATCAGCTCGAAGGCGTTGAGTACGCCGCCAAACCCTGCTTCTGCATCGGCGACAATCGGGGCATACCAGTCGATGTTGTCCTTGCCCTCGGCGTGGTGGATCTGGTCCGCTCGCATGAGCGTATTGTTGATGCGGCGAACGACCGCGGGAACACTGTCGGATGGGTAAAGCGACTGGTCGGGATACATTTCGCCGGCGAGATTGGCGTCGGCCGCGACCTGCCAGCCGGAAAGGTAAATGGCTTTCAGCCCGGCCTTGACCTGCTGCATGGCCTGATTGCCGGTCAGCGCGCCCAGTGCGGCGACGAACGCCTCTTCATTGACGAGTTTCCACAGCTTGTCGGCGCCGCGGCGGGCCAGCGTGTACTCGATCTGCACCGTCCCGCGCAGCCGGTATACATCTTCGGCCGAGTAGGGGCGCTGCAGGCCTCGCCAGCGCGGATTGCTTTTCCAGTCATTGCGTATGTCTGCGATTGCCTGATCGCGATTCATGGCGTTCTCCTGTCAACTGCTTCAAGTTTGTTTCTGCGGCGTCGCTGTTGCGTGGGGGCGATGACCGGACCGCCGGTGCGCAATTCCGCACCAACTTTGATCATGCTCCCCTGCAACTGCGGCGTTCTGATCCACGTGAAGGCCAGAGATCGGATCTGGCGGAATCATTGAAGATGCGCGGTTGGCGGCATCTTGTATCGACGTTGCATCCGGGTTTGGCCGACGCAACGGTGGTGGGCGGACGGTACATGACATTTTTTATGCGCCGCAACAGATGAGAAGCTGAATATTATTATATTAATAATCAATATATTAAAAACTATCCTAGGTGGTTTTTTTGCAATGCGAAAATCGGTTTTAGACTTGCATGCGAGAAATCGTCGCGGCGACCTCGTCCTGATGCAGGCTGCTGGAAACCGGAACCGGCGACACGGCCTGGTCGCTTTTGTGCCCGGCTCGACCGTTGCTTTACAATCACCACCCTTGAACAAACCGCTCGACCGTTCTCAATTCAGTTACAACCACTCCTCGAGGCAGACTCCATGTATCAGCACATAAAAGTGCCGTCCACCGGCGAAAAAATCACAGTCAACAAGGATTTCTCGCTGAAAGTACCGGCCAATCCGATCATTCCTTTCATCGAGGGCGACGGAACCGGCGTGGACATTACGCCGGTAATGCGCAAGGTCGTGGATTCGTCCGTCAATGTGGCCTATGGCGGAAAGCGCAAGATCGTCTGGATGGAAATGTACGCCGGCGAGAAATCCTGCAAGGTCTACGGCGAGAACGTCTGGTTGCCGGACGAGACCCTTCAGGCCAGCAAGGAATTCGTGGTATCGATCAAGGGCCCGCTCACAACGCCAGTTGGCGGCGGCATACGCTCGATCAACGTTGCATTGCGCCAGGAGCTGGACCTGTATGTCTGCTTGCGCCCGGTACGTTATTTCAAGGGCGTGCCCAGCCCGCTCAAGCAGCCGGAAAAGACCGACATGGTGATTTTTCGAGAGAACTCGGAGGACATCTACGCCGGCATCGAATGGGCGGCCGAGTCGGACGGTGCGCGCAAGCTGATCGACTTCCTCATCAAGGAAATGGGCGTCAAGAAAATCCGCTTTCCGCAGACGTCGGGGATCGGCATCAAGCCGGTGTCGCGCGAAGGTACGGAACGCCTGGTTCGCAAGGCGATCCAGTATGCGATCGACAACAAGCGCCGCTCCGTGACCCTGGTGCACAAAGGCAACATCATGAAGTTCACCGAGGGCGGCTTCCGTGATTGGGGCTATGCGCTTGCCAAACGCGAGTTCGGCGCGGAGTTGATCGACGGCGGCCCATGGATGAAGCTGCCCGGCGGAATCATCATCAAGGACGTGATCGCCGACGCTTTCCTGCAGCAGATCCTGTTGCGTCCCGACGAGTACGACGTGATTGCAACGCTTAACCTGAACGGCGATTACATCTCCGACGCCCTGGCCGCCCAGGTCGGTGGCATTGGCATCGCTCCCGGTGCGAATATGAGCGATTCCGTCGCGATGTTTGAGGCGACCCACGGCACGGCGCCGAAGTACGCTGGCAAGGACTATGTCAATCCCGGTTCGCTGATCCTTTCGGCGGAGATGATGTTGCGCCACATGGGGTGGGTCGAAGCGGCGGACCTGATCGTCAAGGCGACGGAGGCGGCGATTCACGACAAGATCGTCACCTATGATTTTGCCAGGCTGATGACCGGGGCGACCCAGGTTTCCTGCTCTGGGTTCGGCGACGCGATGATCGAACGCATGCGCGGCTGAACTGAAGAAACAAAAAGCCCGCGACGGCGTCGCGGGCTTCGAATATTCTGAATCGACTTGCGGATCTCGATCCGCTACGGTATCAGGCTGCCTGGATGTTGGATGCCTGCTTGCCTTTGGGTCCCTGGGTGACCTCGAAACTCACCTTCTGGCCTTCCTTCAGCGTTTTGAAGCCGTTCATCTGGATCGCGGAAAAATGTGCAAACAGATCTTCGCTGCCGTCGTCGGGCGTGATGAAACCATAGCCCTTTGCATCGTTGAACCACTTAACGGTACCGATTGCCATACATCCCTTCCCCTGAAGTAAAACGCGGGCCGGACACCCGCCGATCGTTTGAGTTTCAAGTCCGCGTTTTCGGCAAAACTGGTGCTGCGCTATCCTTGATAGCCAAACACCAGTTCGCTTTGTAGGTTATTTATTTTGGGAAGTCAAGTATGCCAAAGCCGCGCAAGCGATTGTTGCAATGCAGTTTTAATCACTTCGCTGCGTCTCTGGGCAGGCACGCATTCTGCGCTTGTATTTTCCCCGTTTATCCGCAAAATTAGGTCTAAGTGAAAGCAGCGGAGCGAGACGAAGGCATGGCAGCGGGAAATCGTGACAGCACGCTCCTGGAAGCCGAAAAAAGCAAGGTCAAACAGCCTCCGCTGTTCAAGGTCATGCTGCTCAACGACGATTACACACCCATGGACTTTGTCGTCGCAGTTCTGCAGACTTTCTTCTCGATGACCAGGGAACAGGCGACCCAGGTAATGCTCAAGGTTCACAGGGAAGGCATGGGCGTCTGCGGCGTGTATCCTAGGGACGTTGCGGCGACCAAGGTGGAACAGGTCATCGCATTTTCGAAACAGCATCAACATCCGCTTCAATGCGTGATGGAGGAAACATGATTGCGCAGGAGCTTGAAGTCAGTCTGCACATGGCGTTCATGGAAGCGCGGCAGAAGCGCCACGAATTCATTACCGTGGAGCACCTGCTGCTCGCCATGCTGGACAATCCGTCTGCGGCGGAAGTCCTGCGCGCCTGCGCCGCGAACGTCGAGGAGCTGCGCAAGCTCCTGACGGATTTCATCAACGAACATACCCCGGTGGTCAGCGGCGAGGACGTCGATACCCAGCCCACCCTCGGCTTCCAGCGCGTGATCCAGCGCGCGATCCTGCACGTGCAATCCTCCGGCAAGAAGGAAGTCACCGGCGCCAATGTGCTGGTGGCGATTTTCGGCGAGAAAGACTCCCACGCCGTGTACTTCCTGCACCAGAAGGGGGTCACGCGCCTCGACGTTGTAAATTTCATTTCCCACGGCATTACCAAGGTTCCTCAGACGGCGCCGGCCAAGCCGCAGCCGGAAAGCGAGGCCGATTCCGACCAGGAACAGAATGCCGGCGGCGCGCTGGAAAGCTACACGATGAACCTGAACGCGCTTGCCATTTCCGGCAAGATCGATCCGTTGATCGGCCGCGAGCGCGAACTCGAGCGCGTCATCCAGACGCTGTGCCGCCGACGCAAGAACAACCCGCTGCTGGTGGGCGAAGCCGGCGTGGGCAAGACCGCAATTGCAGAAGGGTTGGCGCGCCGGATCATCGAAGGCGCGGTGCCGGAAATTCTGGCCCGCTGCCAGGTCTACGCGCTGGACATGGGCTCGTTGCTGGCGGGCACCAAGTATCGCGGTGATTTCGAGCAACGCCTCAAGGCGGTGCTCAAGCAGCTCACAGACAATCCGAATGCGATCCTGTTCATCGACGAAATTCACACGTTGATTGGCGCGGGCGCCGCGTCGGGCGGAACGCTGGACGCGTCCAATCTGCTGAAACCGGCACTGTCGTCGGGCGCCCTCAAGTGCATTGGTGCTACGACCTACACCGAATACCGGGGCATTTTCGAGAAAGACCATGCGCTGTCGCGTCGTTTCCAGAAGATCGACGTTACGGAGCCTTCCGTTGCCGAAACCGTGGAAATCCTGCGCGGCCTGAAAACCAGATTCGAGGCGCATCACGGCGTCAAGTACACCGCATCGGCCCTGACGTCCGCCGCGGAGCTTTCAGCGCGCTTCATCAATGACCGCCACCTCCCCGACAAGGCGATCGACGTGATCGACGAAGCCGGGGCGGCACAGCGTATCCTGCCCAAGTCGAAGCAGAAGCGAGTAATCAGCAAGCACGAGATCGAGGAAATCATCGCCAAGATCGCGCGCATTCCGGCGCAAAGCGTGTCCTCGACCGATCGCACCAAGTTACAGACCCTCGATCGTGATCTGAAGGCCGTCGTATTCGGCCAGGACCAGGCGATCGATGCGCTGGCGGCCGCGATCAAGATGTCGCGCAGCGGCCTGGGCAATCCGCAAAAGCCGATCGGTTGCTTCCTGTTCAGCGGGCCGACGGGCGTGGGCAAGACCGAGGTGGCGCGGCAGTTGGCGTATACCATGGGTGTGGAGCTGATTCGCTTCGACATGTCGGAATACATGGAGCGCCATGCGGTCTCCCGGCTGATCGGCGCGCCGCCCGGCTATGTCGGTTTCGACCAGGGCGGGCTGCTTACCGAGCAGATCGCCAAGCATCCGTATTCGGTGGTGCTGCTCGATGAAATCGAGAAGGCGCATCCGGATATCTTCAACATCCTGTTGCAGGTGATGGACCACGGGACGCTGACCGACAACAACGGCCGCAAGGCGGATTTCCGCAATACGGTGATCGTCATGACCACCAATGCGGGCGCATCTGAATTGTCCAAATCCACGATGGGCTTCACACAGCAGCGCGTCGCGGGCGACGAGATGGTGGAAATCAAGCGCTTGTTCACGCCGGAATTCCGCAACCGGCTCGATGCCACGATATCCTTCGCCGCATTGTCTCAGGTGGTCATCGTGCGCGTGGTCGACAAGTTCCTCATGCAGCTCGAAGAGCAGTTGCACGAGAAAAAAGTCGAAGCCGCATTTACCGACGAGCTGAAGGACTACCTGGCGAAGAACGGATTCGATCCGCAGATGGGCGCCCGCCCGATGGCGCGCCTGATCCAGGACACCATCCGCAGCGCGCTGGCCGACGAATTGCTGTTCGGCAAGCTGGCTGGCGGTGGCACTGTCACAGTGGATATCGATGCCGAGGGCAAGACGAAACTCACGATCAAGGAAAGCAAGCGCGAAGCGAAGGACAAAGACAAGGAAGAAAGCGTCGCCTGAACTGCGCGAACAAGAAAAAGGCCGGACCCCTGTGGTCCGGCCTTTTTTATTTGCAGTTCGCGAAATCAGCTCGCGCGCGGCCGCGAAGGATCGGCGATCCACTCACTCCAGGAACCCGGATAGAGCCGGCCCCCCGTCAGGCCGGCGATCTCCATTGCCAGCAGGTTGTGGCAGGCGGTCACGCCGGAACCGCATTGGCTCACGATTTTTCGTGGCGTTCCATTTCCGACGAATGGTTTGAAGTCCTCGCGCAACTGCGCCGGTGACTTGAAGAATCCTTGCGGTGTCAGGTTGTCCTTGAAGAAGCGGTTGCGCGCTCCTGGAATGTGGCCGCCCACCGGATCGATGGTTTCGTTCCGGCCGTGGAAGCGATCGTTGGCGCGCGCATCGATCAGCACCATGTCGGGCGATTGCAGGTGTTCCTGCACGTATTTCGCATCCACCGGCGATTGCGCGATCGTCACAGTAAAATTCGCGGCCATTGGCGCGCGCACTTCAGTGGAGACCGCCTGTCCAGCAGCGAGCCAGGCCTGCCAGCTGCCATCGAGCACGGCCGCGTTTCGAAGTCCCGCCCAGCGCAACATCCACCACAGGCGCGAAGCGTAGACGCCGCCGGCGTTGTCATAGCCGACCACTTGCTTGTCGTTGGACACGCCCATGCGCGAGAGCCAAGCGGCGAAAATTTTCGGATCGGGGAGGGGATGGCGCCCGTTGCCTCCCGTCAGCGGCGCGGCCAGGTCGCGATCGAGATGCGCGAACAAGGCGTTGGGAATGTGGGATTCCGCGTAGGCTTTGCTGCCGAATTCGGGATTGGTCAGGTCATGGCGGCAGTCGAAAATCACGAATGCCGGATCGTCGAGGTGCTGCGCCAGCTCGGCGACGGAAAGCAGCGTGGTATGGCTCATTGGAATATTTGCCGCCTGAAACGGGTGCTTTCGATTCGGCCGCTTATAGACGCGACTGGATGCGCGTGCGCACGAATTCGTGGAAATGGATCATGCCGTCTTCCATTGGCGACTGGTACGGGCCGAATTCGTTGAGACCTTGCCGATAAAGCGCGCGCCGGCCCTCGGTCATGCGCACGCAGATTTCTTCATCTTCTTTCGCCGTCTCGACATAAGCCTGCTGCTCGGCCTCGACGAATTCGCGTTCGAACAGCACGATGTCTTCGGGGTAGTAGAACTCGACGATGTTGGTGCAGTGTTCCGGATCCTTCGGCAGGATGGTGCTGACAACCAGCACGTTCGGATACCACTCGACCATTACGTTCGGGTAGTACGTCAGCCAGATCGCGCCCTGTTTCGGCATCTCGCCGTCGTTGTAGCGCAGGACGGCCTCATGCCATTTCTCATAGGCGGCAGTGCCGGGTTTGCCGAGTGCCTGGTTGAGTCCGACGGTTTGCACGCTGTACCAGTCGCCGAATTCCCACTTGAGGTCGTCCGCATTGACGAACTGGCCGAGCCCCGGATGGAAGGGGCCGACGTGGTAGTCCTCGAGATAGACTTCGATGAACGTCTTCCAGTTGACCGGGTACTCATGGGTCATCACGCGGTCGAGCATGTAGCCGGAAAAGTCGAGATCGGCGAGAACCCCCAGGCTGGCGAGGTCGCTCCTTGGGTTGCGCGGCCCGGCGAACTGCAGGCCATTCCATTCCTTCAACGCGGTTTTGCCCAGATCCAGACAGGGATTGCCCGGGAAGTGCGGGGCGCCGAGCAACTTGCCGGACAGGTCGTAAGTCCAGCGATGCAACGGGCAGACGATGTTCTGCGTGTTGCCACGGCCTTTCAACATGATCGACTGGCGGTGGCGGCAAACGTTCGAAAGCAGCTCCACGCCGCCCTGGTTGCGCACCAGCACCTTGGCGTCATGCATCCAGTCGAGTGAGCGGTAGTCCCCCACTTCGGGAACCATGAGTTCGTGGCCGACGTAGCCCGGTCCGTTCGCGAACAGCAATTTCTGTTCGATTTCGGCAATGCGCGGGTCGAAATACCAATCGATTGGCAGCTGGACCGGGGTGCGGGTCAGGGCGGAAACATTAGCCAGGTCGGTCATAACCAGATGTCCCGTGAAGCGGAAAAAATAAAAAAACCGCCCCCGGCATAATGCATAAAATGGGGCGGAATTCCGAAGGGGATTCTCCCTTAAAACCCTACCCGACGCAACGTTTTCAGGGGTAAAGCCCGTCCATATTCGCAACGTCCGCACATCGTTCGTTGACCGGGGTTCCGCGGATGGGCTATTTTTACGATCTTTCCCGCCAAGCCGCGCTTCCCACAGCCGTCGCCCGTGACCAAATCCAAATCCCAAGTCCCCCAATCCTTCGAGGCCGCGCTCGCTGAAATCGAGAACATTGTCGCCGCGATGGAAGCGGGGCAACTGCCGCTTGAGCAATCCCTGACGGCATACAAGCGTGGCGCCGAACTGCTGCAGTATTGCCAGGCGCGACTCCAGGAGGCACAGCAGCAGGTCAAGATCCTCGAGGCCGGCACACTCAAGATTTTCGACGGTGACGACAGCACCGACTGATTTCCAGAGCTGGATGCTGAGCCGACAGGACCGCATCGAGAAGGCCCTGCATGCCATGCTGCCGGCGCCGGAGATTGCGCCACGGCGCCTGCATTCCGCCATGCGTTACGCCGTGCTCGGCGGAGGCAAGCGGGTGCGACCACTTCTGGCATATGGTGCGGGCGAAATCGCGTCCGCGATTCCGGAGCGGGTCGATTTCGTGGCGGCCGCCGTCGAGATGATCCACGCCTATTCACTGGTGCACGATGACATGCCGGCAATGGACGACGACGTGTTGCGCCGGGGCAGGCCCACCGTGCATGTTGAATTCGACGAAGCCACTGCGCTTCTCGTCGGCGACAGCCTGCAGAGTCTGGCTTTTCAGATGCTGTCCGGGCACCGGCTGGCAGACGACCCGCGTCGGCAGGTGGAAATGATCGAACTGCTGGCGCGGGCCAGCGGGTCGCGCGGCATGGCCGGCGGACAGGCCATCGACCTGGAGTCGACTGCCAAGACGCTGACGGTCCCCGAACTGGAGTTCATGCATATCCACAAGACCGGCGTCCTGATTCGCGCTTCCGTAGCGCTGGGTGCCCGCTGCGGCGATGCGTTGACCGATGCGCAACTCGACCAGCTTGACCATTTCAGCAAGTTCATTGGCCTGGCTTTCCAAGTGGTGGATGATGTGCTCGATGCGGATTCGAGCACCGCGACGCTGGGCAAGACGGCGGGCAAGGATGCCAGCAATAACAAACCGACCTATGTAAGCGTACTGGGGCTCGAACGCGCGCGCGCATTGGCGGAAGAACTGCGCGATGACGCTTTGCGCGCGCTGGATTTCCTGCCGGACAAAGGCGGGCATCTGCGACAGCTTGCCGATTTCATCGTGCTCCGGAAATTCTGATTACCCAAGACAAACCGGCCCAGGCCGCACCCGGTCCAACCTACATGTACGAACTGCTGAATACAATCCAGTCCCCCGCCGATTTGCGCGCGCTCGAGCGCAAGCAATTGCAGGAAGTCGCGCGTCAACTGCGCGAATTCCTCATTGAATCGGTCTCGCTCACCGGCGGACATCTGTCCTCCAACCTGGGCACTGTTGAACTCACGGTCGCGCTGCACTACGTGTTCAACACACCGGATGATCGCCTGGTATGGGACGTGGGACACCAGACCTATGCGCACAAGGTCCTGACGGGACGGCGCGAGCGCATGTCGACGCTGCGCCAGCAAGGCGGTCTCGCCGGTTTCCCGCGCCGCGTGGAAAGCGAGTTCGACACTTTCGGCACGGCGCATTCGAGTACGTCGATCAGCGCGGCGCTGGGCATGGCGGTGGCCGCACACATGAAGGGCGACGACCGCCGCGTGGTGGCCATCATCGGTGACGGCGCCATGACCGCCGGCATGGCTTTCGAGGCGTTGAACAACGCCGGTGCCATGGATACAAACCTGCTTGTCGTGCTGAACGACAACGACATGTCGATCTCGGAAAACGTCGGGGCGCTGAACAACTATCTTGCGCGTTTGATCTCGGGACGTTTTTATACGGCGGCATGGAAGACCGGCGAGAAAGTATTGAAGGCGGTCCCGCCGGTTCTCGAGCTCGCCAAGCGCGCCGAGGAACACGTCAAGGGCATGGTCACGCCCGGCACACTGTTCGAGGAATTCGGTTTCAACTACATCGGGCCGATCGACGGCCACAACATCGATGCGCTGGTGTCGACGCTGACCAACCTGAGGAAACTGGAAGGTCCGCAATTCCTGCACGTGGTCACGCGCAAGGGCAAAGGCTATGAAAAGGCCGAAGGCGACCCCATCCTGTATCACGGCGTGACGAAATTCGATCCCGGCGCGGGCATAGTCGCGAAGCCGCCGGGCAAGCCGACTTACACCCAGGTCTTCGGCGACTGGCTGTGCGACATGGCGGCCCTGGATACGCGCCTGATCGGCATCACGCCGGCGATGCGCGAAGGGTCGGGCATGGTGCGTTTTTCGCAGGAATATCCGGATCGGTATTTCGATGTCGGCATCGCCGAGCAGCATTCGCTGACGTTTGCGGCGGGTCTGGCCTGCGAAGGAGCCAAGCCGGTCGTCGCGATCTATTCGACCTTCCTGCAGCGCGCTTACGACCAGCTAATTCACGACATCTGCATTCAGAACCTGCCAGTGCTGTTCGGTATCGACCGCGCCGGCCTGGTGGGCGCCGACGGCCCGACCCACGCGGGCAGCTTCGACCTGACTTATCTGCGCTGCCTGCCGAACATGATCGTCATGGCGCCGGCGGACGAGAACGAATGCCGGCAGATGCTCTATACCGGGTTCCAGATCGATGCGCCGGTTGCCGTGCGTTACCCGCGCGGCAGCGGCCCCGGAGTGGCCATCCAGAAAGACATGGCGGTTATGCCCCTGGGAAAGGGCGAGATACGGCGCCGGGGCAGCAAGGTGGCGATCCTGTCGTTCGGTGCGTTGCTCCATCCCTGTCTGGAGGCTGGCGAAAAGCTGGGCGCCACGGTGGCGAACATGCGTTTCGTCAAACCCCTCGACGAAGAGCTGATCCGGGAACTCGCTCGCGACCACGAGCATCTGGTAACCGTGGAAGAGAACACCATACTTGGCGGTGCCGGCAGCGGCGTTCTGGAGGTCCTCGAGAAACAGGGGCTGCAGAGACCGACCCTGCAACTCGGGTTGCCTGACCGGTTCATCGACCATGGCGATCCGGCAAAACTGCTGAAGGACTGCGGGCTGGATGCCGAGGGGATCCGTCTATCCATTGTGCAATTTATAGCTGAGTAGTTTACTCGGGTATTCGCGGCCGCTATAATCGCCTCAACTTACCTCGCTCCAGGGGAGCACTGTGTATGAATTCTCCGGATAGCTTCGCTATTCCAGACGTGCAGGGCTCGGCGGATACGCGCCGGCTTGCCATCGACAAGGTCGGCATCAAGGCCATTCGCCACCCGGTCCGCGTGGCGGACCGCGACGGCGGCGTCCAGCACACCATTGCAACGTTCAACATGTACGTGGGGTTGCCGCATAAATTCAAGGGCACCCACATGTCGCGCTTCGTGGAGATCCTGAATTCCCACGAACGCGAGATCTCGGTCGAATCCTTCGAGACGATGCTGCGCGACATGGTCAAACGCCTCGAAGCCGAAGTCGGCCGCATCGAAATGACTTTTCCGTATTTCATCAACAAGGCCGCTCCGGTATCTGGCGTAAAAAGCCTGATGGACTACGAAATCACGTTTACCGGGGAAATTTCGAATGAGGGCTACTCGTTCACGATGAAAGTCGTGGTGCCGGTGACCAGCCTGTGCCCGTGTTCGAAACGCATTTCCGAGTACGGCGCGCACAACCAGCGCTCGCACGTTACGATCACCGCACGCACGAACACCCATGTCTGGATCGAAGAACTGGTGCGCGTTGCCGAGCTGGAAGCTTCCTGCGAACTGTACGGCCTGCTGAAGCGCCCGGACGAGAAATACGTCACCGAGCGCGCTTACGATAATCCGAAGTTCGTGGAAGACCTGGTGCGCGACGTTGCCACGGCGCTGAACCAGGACAAGCGCATCGATGGTTACGTCGTTGAAAGCGAGAACTTCGAATCAATCCACAACCATTCTGCTTACGCGTTGATTGAGAAGAACCCGAAAGCAAGTTAGGCGCGGGTTCCGGTAGAAACTGAAAGGGCCGCAATGCGGCCCTTTTTGCGTGCGTCGCCGCCAGATCAAACCGCCGGCCGGGCGCGGTACCAGTCGAGTGTGCGCCGTATCGACTCATCCAGCGGCGTTGGCCGCGTACCGAAAGTCGCTTCGAACCGGCTCGAATCCATGACAAAATCGCGTTCGAACTGGTAGAGCATTTCGCGCAATTCCCGGATGTTTTCGTCAAACCGCCCCATCAATGAAATGACGAAACGCGGGGCGGCGCTCAACTTCGCGGGTTTGCCAAGTTCGCCGTAGACTTTTTCCACGAAGCTGCGCGTCGTAGTAGCGCGGACGCTTGGCACATGCCATGCCTTGCCCAACGCGTCGTCGCGCTCGCCCAGCGTGACCAGCGCCTTGCCGAAATCGTCGATGTAAGTGAAGGTATGCAGCCGGGCTGGATTGCCGATAATCTGCGCGGATTTTCCCGCCAAGGCGCGGCCAAATACGCGGCTTCCCATCATGGCCGCGTCAGTGGCGAAAGGACCGAAAAAATCCGAACCGCGTCCGATCGCGACACGCAGCTTGCCGGTGTTGTGCACGTTCATCAGCGATTGCGCGATGCCGGCGCGGATGCGGCCTTTCTTCGTCACGGCGATCAGCGGCAGATCCTCGGCCATCGGCCCGTCCACCGCGCCGTAAGCGTAGAGATTGTCGGCATAGACCAGCTTTGCGCCCGCGGACGATGCGCCCGCGACGATGCCCGCGGCAATCGATGGGAATTGCGTCCAGCGCGGGTAGGGCAGGCCGATGCAGTGATAGACCACGGCCGCGCCTTCGCAGGCTTCGCGCGATCGCGCCGGGTCGGCGGCATCGATGCAGCCGACCCGGCGCAATCGCGCGAAGCCTGTGAAGGCGCGGCCGTGGTCTATCACTGCATCGGTCTGCCCTATCCGCGCTGGACGCAATTCCCGGCGATTGCCGCGGGGATCGTCGCGGGCGCCGCTTCCGCGGGCGCCAAGCTGGTCTATGCCGACAATCTGTATGCTTACGGCGCAGTGGATAGGCCGATGACCGAGGATTTGCCGCTGAATGCGGTGACGACGAAAGGCCGCATTCGCGCGGGCATCGCGCAGTCACTGATAAACGCGCACAGCGACGGCAAACTGCGCGTCACGATCGGCCGCGGTTCGGATTTCTTCGGTCCCTTTGCCACTGGCGCG
>JAYVMZ010000006.1:0-2013 GCA_043758735.1 Betaproteobacteria bacterium | reverse complement strand
TCCAGCTGCGTGCGCTCTGCCGGCCGCAACTTGATCGCCACACCGCTATTTGCCATGAGCGACATCATAGCAATCGTCGGATTAAATGTAACGTTATTTCTGAGACACTACACTAGAGACAAACGCGCCCGAAGCGCGTGGATACGGTGTGCGCCGCGCCGTCCTTGCCTGGAACGAATAAGTCCACGAATTGCCGTTCGCCGCAGAGGGTGCCACGCACTTCACGAAAACAGGCGACGTTGCCATCCTTGAAGGTTTCGCAGGAGAAACCCAGCGACGCCAGCTTTTCGATAGCGGCCGCCGTCGACAAGGCGCCCAGGGCCAGCCGTACAACATAGCCGTGGAACGCTGGCCGGGAATCGAACAAATTGCGGCCGGGTTGCGGGCGCGCAGAGGAGTCAAGCCAGACCGCCGCTCCCGCGACGGCACCGACCACAGCAAGCGCTGTGAAGAATCTGGCCCAGGGCCGGCGGCGCTCGTCCAAGGCTTAATGCGTCCTGATCGTGGTTCCCGACTTGAATGCGTCATCGGCCATTGCGGCTGGAGCCGCAATCGCCATCAATCCCGTCACCAGGATTGCGCCAGCGGCTAATTTGCATAACTTCATTTTGTTGTTCGCCCCGGATTAATGCTTGCCCAGGTGATGAGGGCCAGCGCGATCAGCCCGCAGAGGGTTCTCAACCGATGAAACCCCCACCATTGATCGCGTAATTCGGTCCAGTTTGCCGGTGGCCTGGCGATATCCCAGGACATCACGAGGGCGTTGATCGGCTGATTACCGAAACGCGTGACCACTCCGCTGATGATCAGGAAAGCGGCCGCGACAACCAGGAGGACGAACACCGCCCTGTCTTTGCGCTGCAGAAAAGCCGAAACCAGTGTCAGCGCGATGGCGATGGCGATCGCGCCCAGCACCGGCATGACGACATTCAGCGCGCGAATCGCATTCTGCTGCTGCTCCACGTAAGTCGAAGGTGACAAGGTTGCCGGATCATAGCCGGCCCAGATGACGAACATCCCGCCCGCGATCAGGGCGGCCAAAATGATGTTTGCCCATCGAACGAACGCGAGTGTCATCGGATCTCCGGATTCAAAGCTTGATGCCTTCGCTTGCGATGTAGTCCTTGATGATGCCGCCGATGTCGGCATCGGCCTTGAAGCCCATGCCCAGCGCACGGTCGGTTTTGAATCGCCCGGGGAAGGATCGCACCATCCTGTTGAGGCGTTCATCGCGCTTGAATACAACCCGCTTCGCGACTTCGGCACCGGCGATCTTGCGCAGGGCCTCGACGCCTTCGCCGACGGCAAACGTGATGCCGGGCAGCGTGAGCGCGCGATGGGTTCCCCAGTCAGCGGCCGGCAGGTTATGCGCGTGGACGAAAGCTTCCAGCACCTTTCCAGGCGAGAGGATCCACATTTCGGTGGACTCTTCCACGGGTACCTCGCAGACCACGCCGTTGAGCGGTTCGCGGAACATGCCGCTGGCAAAAGATGTCGATGCCAGATTCGGCTTGCCGGGACGCACGACGATGGTCGGCAGGCGCAGGCTGCGGCCATCGATCATGCCCTTGCGCGAGTAATCGTTGACCAGGTACTCGCCGATGACCTTCTGCGTGCCATACGAGGTCTGCGGCGTCGGCGTAACGGAATCTTCCACCACGGCAGAAAGGTTTCCGCCGTAGACGGCCAGCGAACTGGCAAACACCAGGCGCGGCGGCGCATCCAGATCGCGGCAGGCGTCCAGCAGGTTGCGCGTGCCATCGAGATTGACCTGATATCCGACATCGAACTCGGCTTCCGCATGCGCACTGACCACGGCCGCCAGATGGAAAACGGACGCGGTGTCATGATCCAGCGCGGCTTCGACGACATCCTGGTCGGCGATGTCACCTTGTACGCATAGCAGCCGCGGATCAGGGTTCGGCGGAAACGCGGCGTCGAACAACTTGATCTGGGAAATGGCGACGGGTTTGCCGTCCAGCCCGACCAGCGTCCCGCGCTCCAGCAGCCGCA
>JAYVMZ010000005.1:0-11334 GCA_043758735.1 Betaproteobacteria bacterium | reverse complement strand
GGCTGGAGGAAGCGTGGTGAAAATCTGCAATGCATGTATTGTGCCGGGTAGTACAGAGCCATGCTGCGATGCCGGATACGGGATACTTGCGCGGAAAATCGAAGCTGGTGCATGCTGATCCTTTACATTGCAACGCCACTTTTCTTCCGGAGACACAATGAAAGCCGACAACATCCTCGCCACCATCGGAAACACCCCGCATATCCGCATCAACCGGCTGTTCGGCCCGGGGCAGAACGTCTGGATCAAATCCGAGCGCGCCAACCCCGGCGGCTCGATCAAGGACCGCATCGCGCTGGCGATGGTGGAAGATGCCGAAAAAAGCGGCAAGCTCAAGCCCGGCGGCACCATCATCGAGCCCACTTCGGGCAATACCGGCATCGGACTGGCGCTAGTCGGCGCGGTAAAGGGTTACCAGGTCATCCTCGTCATGCCAGACAGCATGTCGATCGAACGCCGCCGCCTTATGCTCTCCTATGGTGCGAAATTCGAACTCACGCCGCGCGAGAAAGGCATCAGCGGCTCGATCACCCGCGCGCAGGAGCTCGTCACGCAGACCCCCGGCGCCTGGATGCCGCAGCAGTTCGAGAACCCCTCCAATGTCGAAGTGCATGCGCGCACCACGGCGAAGGAAATCCTTGCCGACTTTCCCGATGGCCTGGAGGCCCTGATCACCGGCGTGGGAACCGGCGGGCACATCACCGGCTGCGCGCAGGTGCTGAAAAAAGCCTGGCCGAAACTCAAGGTCTTCGCCGTCGAGGCCATGTCTTCGCAGGTGATCGCCGGCGGCAAGCATTCGCCGCATCCGCTGCAGGGCATCGGTACCGGATTCATCCCGAAGATCCTCGACACGAAGATTCTGGACGGCACGATCGCCGTCGAACCGGAAGCGGCAAAGGAAATGGCGCGCCGCGCGGCACGCGAGGAAGGCATGCTGATCGGCCTCTCGTCCGGCGCGACGCTCGCCGCCATTGCGCAGAAGCTGCCGGAATTAGGAAAGGGCGCGAAGGTCATGGGCTTCAATTACGACAGCGGCGAACGCTACCTCTCTGTTGAAGGCTTTCTACCTGCGCAGTAGAGCTTACTTATCACCACGAAGGCACGAAGGTCTTCGTGACCTTCGTGCCTTCGTGGTAAGAACTAGATAGAGGCGGCAGCCGTTTCGTTGCGAAGTCCCGCCGGCAGCAGCCAACGATCCAGCAATTCAAATCCGCCGTGAACCAGCAACGCCAGCGCAGCGGCGGGTATCGCGCCAGCGAGGAGGGCGGCGTTGTCGTTCAGCGCGAGGCCCTGTGCGATGCGCTCCCCGAAGCCGCCGGCGCCGATGAAGGCGGCGATGGTAGCGGTGCCGACGTTGATTACAGCGGACGTCTTCACGCCCGCGAGGATGGCGCGCGAAGCCAGTGGCAGCTCGATCACGCGCAGCCGGTACCCCGCCGGCAGCCCGAGCGCGATGGCAGATTCGCGCAGGCCCGGCGCGATGTCCGTCAAACCGGAATAAGTGTTGCGGACGATCGGCAGCAGCGCATAAAGGAACAACGCCGCGAGAGCGGGAACCGTGCCGATCTTGCCAAACAGCGGAATCAGGAAGGCGAATAACGCCAGGGACGGCACGGTCTGGATCACGCCGACCACCGCCAGTATCCCCTGCCTGGCTGCCGGTACGCGGTAGGCGACGATGCCGAGCGGGATGCCGATTGCGATGGCGACAAACAGAGAAATCGCAACGAGCATCACATGCTCGAAGAGAAGGCGTCCGAAATCCGGAGCGAACAGGCGCGCGAGAAAGCCGTCGCCCCGTGCATTCGTTTGCCGCCCGCCGAGGAATCCCTTCGCCACTTCGCTGAAGCTCTTGCCGTTGAGTTCGGCTTCCGCGTTCAGCGCGATCATGCGGCGATCGTCGAGCGCGCCGTGCAGCGACGATAGCGCCGACCAGGTGCGCGGCAGTCGCTGCGGCAGGTCCGCGCGGAAAAGCAGCACGGCGTCGTAAACCGGGAAGAACTTCCTGTCGTCAGTCAGCACGCGCAGCCTGTAGCGGCCGATTTTCGCATCGGTGGTGTAGGCATCGATTACGTCGACCTGGGACGCGGCGATGGCCTCATACGCGAGGCCGTGGTCGAGGCCGTGCGGAGTTGCATGCGGCAGGGCGTAGGCTTTCTTCAGGCCCGGCCAGCCGTCGGCGCGGCCGATGAATTCCTGCGACAGGCCGAACACAATGTCCGGGTGCTTCACAAGATCCGATACGGTCTGGATGCCGAGCGCCTGCGCGCGCTCCTCGCGCATTGCCAGCGCATAAGTGTTGTTGAAGCCCAGCGGCACGCCTGCGGCCAGGCCGAGCGGCTGCAGCGCGCGGTTCAGTCCGTCGAGGTCGAGCGGCTGATTGCCCTTCAGGATTTCGCGCTCGATGGTACCGGTGTATTCCGGGTAGACGTCGATCTCGCCGTTCTTCAGCGCCGAGTAAACGATGCCGGTGTTGCCGAGTCCGGGGCGGTGCGTGGCCGCCGCTTCGCCGGCGCGCTTCGCGGTCAGGGTGACGATCTCGCCGAGGATGTAAGACTCGGTAAATCTTTTCGATCCGACGGTCAGCGTTTCCGCCGCAAAGCCGCTGCCGCAAAGGCCCAATGCCATGGCAGCGAGCAGGGCTTTCAACCCGCACTCCCGAGGCGGTCGAGCGGCGAGCGCTGCGCCGAAACGAATTCGGCGACGTAGGGATCCTCCGGCCGTTTCAGCAAATCGTCGAGCGTGCCGCGCTGGGCGACCTTGCCGTCGCGCATCAGGACCAGCTCGCCGGCGAAGTGCGCCGCCTCGCCCATGTCGTGCGTGACCATGATCACGGTCTTGCCCAGCCGCGCGAAGATTTCCTTCAGGTCCTTTTGCAGGCCGCGCCGCGTCACCGGGTCGAGCGCGCCGAGCGGTTCGTCGAGCAGCAGCAGCCACGGGTCGAGCATCAGGGCGCGCATGAGTGCTACGCGCTGGCGCTGCCCCCCGGACAGTTCGCGCGGGTAGCGCGCGAGCAGCGGATACGGCAAGTCGACCAGGTCGCAGAGTTGGTCGAGCCGTTTCCTGATTTCGTCTTCCGGACACTTGAGGAAGCGCGCCGCGAGCGCGACGTTGGCCTCCACGCTCAGGTGCGGGAACAGGCCCCCTTCCTGGATCACATAGCCCATGCGCAAACGAAGTTCATGCGCATTACGCGGCTGCAGGACCTCTTCGCCGAACTTCACGCTGCCGCTGTCCGGCGCGACCAGTCCGGCAAGCAGCCGCAGCACGGTCGATTTCCCGCAGCCGCTGGGACCGATCAGGACGGTGGTGGTGGCGTTCTCGAAGTCGAGCGAGAGCGGCGCAAGGGTGAAACGCGGGCTCAGCGTTTTGGAGACATTGTCGAGGTGGATCATTGGGTCCGGGGCAGTGTATGCCGCGCTCCTAAACCGGACAAGGGATTAAGACCTGACGCGTAATTTTAATCACCACAGAGGCACAGAGGACGCAGAGGGAAGGGCCCAGGCGAAATCTAAACTGGCGTCACGGGTCGACGAGCATTGGTGGCGCTCCCCCGTATCCGGCTTCCCTTTTCGCGCTTCCGCTTTCCTCTGTGCCCTAAACGGGTACTCCGACGTGCTGCGCACGTAGGGTATCTGTGCCTCTGTGGTGGAATCCAGGGTGGGTGTTAGCGCGGGAGGCACTATGAGCGTGAACGTTGCATAATGGGCACCCATCGACGCCCGTTCGTTGGCTGCGCTGCGTCATACAGGAAAGGAAACAGCATGCAACCCGCAATCGCCTGGCTGATCGCCGGGCTCCTGCTGGTGGCGGTCGAACTGATGACCGGCACTTTTTACTTGCTGATCATCGGCATCGCCGCCCTGATCGGCTCGCTGATCGCGTTCCTCGGCCAGCCGGTGTGGATGCAGGCGCTGGTGGCCGCGATCGCGGCCATTGGCGGCAGCGTTCTCGTGCATCGCTACCACCGCGTGGTGAATGCGACTTCGCCGAAGGATGTCTCCTACGACGTCGGGGAGACGGTGACCATCGTAAGCTGGGTGAGCGAACCGCAGCGCCTCGCACGCGTGCGCTATCGTGGCACGACCTGGGATGCGGAAGTCATCGGAAGCGATCCCGTCGCAGTGGATGCGATGCTCTACGTAGTCGCGACGGAAGGCAGCCGCCTCAAGGTATCGCCTACCCGCACGGCCTGATACTCCAACTGGAGAGATGCCCATGTTTTTGATTAAACTGATCGTCGCCGCGGTTCTATCGGCAGTCGTCTATGCCTATCCGCCCACGCAGGCCCTTACCCCGTTTTTCGCCGTGCTCGCGGTTGCGGTGGTATTCGTCCTCGAAGGCATCCAGGTCGTGCCGCAGCAGAACGCCTGGGTGGTGGAACGCCTCGGCAAGTACAACGTCACCCTCGAACCGGGACTGACGTTCATCCTGCCATTCTTCGACCGCGTTGCTTACCGTCACTCCCTCAAGGAAGTACCGCTCGACGTGCCCGAGCAGGTCTGCATCACGAAGGACAACACCCAGCTTTCCGTGGACGGGATCATCTACTTCCAGGTCACGGACCCACGGCTGGCGAGCTACGGCACGTCGAACTACGTGTTCGCCATCACCCAGCTCGCGCAAACCACGCTGCGCAGCGAAGTCGGCAAGATGGAGCTCGACAAGACATTCGAGAGCCGCGACGAAATGAACAAGCAAGTCGTGTCGGTGCTCGACGAGGCCGGCCGCACCTGGGGCGTGAAAGTCCTGCGCTACGAGATCAAGAACCTGACCCCGCCGGAAGCGATCCTGCGCTCGATGCAGGCGCAGATCACCACCGAGCGGGAAAAGCGCGCGCTGATCGCGAAGTCCGAAGGTCAGCGCCAGCAGGAGATCAACTTGGCCGACGGCGAGAAACAGGCGAAGATCCTTTCCTCCGAAGGCGACAAGACCGCGCAGATCAACAAGGCCCAGGGGGAAGCCAGCGCCATCAAGATGATCGCCGAGGCGCAGGCCGAAGCCGTCCGTGTCGTCGGGCAGGCCATCGGCACCAGCGAGGGGCTGAGTGCGGCGAACTTGAAAGTCGCGGAGCTTTACGTCGGCGCGTTCAAGGAGCTGGCAAAGACCAACAACACGTTGATCATTCCGTCGAACCTGAATGATGCGGCGAGCTTTGTCGCCAGCGCCATGACGGTGCTCGATCGGGCGAAGTTGGGGGTGGAAGCGCAGAAGGCGGCAAAGGCCTGAGCAGGCCCGGGAGCGGGCGTACCGCACAATCTGATGTGCGCGGCTGTTGTCCTCGATGGGCGTAGTCGTCAAAACTGTTCGGATTGACTCGAAATACGCCAATTGATAGCATGCCTTACCAATGGTAAGGAGCGCAGCATGACGACCGCCACGCTGACCAGCAAGGGGCAGATTACCGTCCCGCAGGGAGTCCGCCGGGAGCTTGGCCTTCAGACCGGCGACAAGGTCGATTTTGTCCCGGACGAAGACGGGGGCTTCAGGATGGTGCCCGTGCGCAAGGACGTGAAGGAATTGCGGGGCCGGTTCGCCGGCCGTGTCGTCAAGCCAGTATCGATAGAAGACATGGTCAACGCCATCGATGCCGAGGTAGCGGAGCGCCGTCACGTGGCCGCGCCCGCCAGGGCGCGTCATGCGGGGGGCAAGCGTTGATCGGGGATCACGTGCGCCCGTGATCGGACTCGATGCCAACGTGCTGGTGCGGTATCTGGCCCAAGACGACCGTACTCAGGCTGCGCTCGCCGTGCGCCTGGTCGAACGCGAACTTACTGAGCGAGAGCCCGGTTACATCAGCTTATTAGTGCTGGTGGAAACTTGCTGGGTGCTGAAACGCCTCTACGGGGCAACGCCGGGCGAACTCCGCGCGACGGTGCGCGATCTGCTCGACACGCGACAATTCGCTGTCGAGCATCGAGCGGTAATTGTTCTTGCCCTGGCAAGACCCGGAGAGGGCGCCGGTGATTTCGCCGACGCGCTCATAGCGCAGTTGGCTTTGGCGGCAGGCTGTCAGCGAACCCTTACCTTCGATAGAAATGCGGCGAAGCTAGGCATGACCTTGCTCCGTTGATTTTGTGTACCAATGCGCAGACGGCGGCGAAGGCTTGAACGGCCGGATCGGCAATTCAATGGGGACGATTATGCACATGGCTGTCCGTTCTTTAGCGAGCAATCAGGTGATGCGAGGCGGATTCGTTCTCGTCGCGATCGGGATCGCGCTTCTGGGAGCATGCGCGCAGCAGCCGACCCGCGACTTCGGCCCCGGCGTGTCGGTGGTGGTGCTGCCCAAGCCGCCGGATGGCCACGTCGGCGCAGTCGTGGTGCATCCGCTCGGCGGCGGCAAGGCAGTGTTGGTGGACAAACCCTACATCGAGGCCAACCTCCGCAATTCAAAATCAGTGCACATGTCGCCGATCGACAAAAATAGCGTGGACCAAAGGTTTGGCAGGACACTGTCGGCGTTGCCCGCGCAGCCCAAGTCGTTTCTGGTTTACTTCGTGGAAGGCACCGAAGAACTCAAGCCTGACGCGAAGCGTGCGATCGATCGGGTCGTTGCCGAAATCGCCGTGCGACCCGCGCCGGAGATCGCCGTTGTCGGCCATACCGATTTCGTCGGCACCGATCCGTACAACGACGCGCTTTCCCTGCAGCGTGCCCTCAGGGTGCAAGACCTGCTGGTGAAGCGCGGAATCCCGGCAAAAATAATTCAGGCCGCTGGCCGTGGCAAACGCGAGCCTCTGATTCCAAATTCGGATGCTGTGGCGGAACCTGGGAATCGGCGGGTGGAAATCATCGTGCGGTAAGACCTCGGCGGCCGGCAATACGCCCCCGCTTCGTCAAACCTGAACGAGGCCGCGAGAATGATCCGCACACTGCCGGCCTGACACCGTTATGGCGTGAAATAATCGCCAATGAGGAAGGTTCCAGGCAGGTTTCCCTATCCCGACGGAGGCAGCGATGGCAACCAGTGGTGACAAAATGTCCAACGAGAATCTGGCGGCGGCCGTCGCGGATTCGGTGAAAAGCGGCGAGCATATCCATGAACGGGTACGCGACCTCACGTTGCGCGCATTCCAGACAAGGCGCTTCGATTACGAAGGCATGAAGGAAGTGCTCGAGGCGATGACCGCCGGTATCAGCCTTGGCGCCGGGCAGCGTGCCGGCCACGTGAAGGGTGCGGTGGCCGAGGCATTGGCGGGGCTGGACCAGGCGCTGATGAAATCAGCGCAGGCCTCGCAACTCGCGCTGCAGGAGCTCGCGGCCAAGAGCAGGGAATTCAGCGACAGCGAACTGAAGCAGGCGATCGAGCAGATGAAAAAGCTCGAGAGCGATTTCGTCGCGGCGGCGAGCAAGCTGACGGAATCCGGGAGCGTCGTGGTCAGGGCGGAGTTCCGCGACTTCGTCACGCATGCGCAGCGCTTCGGCACCGATACCGGCGCCGTTGTGGCCCAGACCATGCGCGAGTTCTCCAGTCGCATCGCCTCGCAGATGGTGGATGCGCAGATCTCCGGCCTGGAAGCGGCCCGTCAGTTGAATGCACGTTTCGCTCAGGCCGCGAGTGGATTTCTTCAGGCCATGGCCGATTCGCTGCGGGAAGAGAAGAAGCCGAAGAAATAGAAAAAGGAAACGAAATGGCTCATTACCACGCGGTCATCTGGATCGATCATTCCGAGGCGCAAGTGTTCCACTTCACGCCGGAGGAGGTGGAGAAGCTGACAGCCCACTCGACCAATGCGCATCCCCACCAACATCACAAACGCGGGAGCATCGGTTCGGGAAACGTGAAGGAAGATCATGCTTATTTCGAGCACGTCACCGGAATGTTGAAAGGCGCGCAGGAGATCCTGGTGGTGGGACCGGCGAAGGCCAAGTTCGACTTGAGCAAGCACATCCACAAGCACCATGAGGACCTCGTCCCGAAGATCGTCGGCGTCGAGACGCTCGATCATCTCACGGATGGGCAGCTGGTGGCTTACGCCCGAAAATATTTCCACGCTAAGGATCGGATGATTCAGTAAAGAAAGCGTAGGCCGGGGGCAGCGCGGCGACTGGTCACTTTTCTTGCGCGGCCAAGAAAAGTACGTGGCTGCCGAGCCACCCCCGGCTCCGAAGGCGAAGTAAAGATCGAGCCTTTGAAGTTAATAAATGGGTTAAGAGTCCAGATCCGCGAGACCTCCGTCGCTTCTGTGTTTTTCTTCGTGTCCTTCGTGCCTTCGTGTTGAGATCTAGTGCGTCGTAAGGCTTTGCTATTCCGGCTTCAACTGCAGCTTGCGCACAAGCTTCCCGTAGGTCTCCGATTCGCGACGGACGAACGCGGCGAATTCGGCGGGTGACGTGACGGTGGCTTCTGCTCCGGTTGCAGCGAGTTGTGTGTGCATCGTGGGCGTGGCGAGCGCGGCCGCGATCTCGCGATTGAATTGGTTGACGATCTCATCGGGCGTTCCTGCCGGCGCGAAGAAGCCGGCCCAGGTATCGAGCGCGTAAGCCGGGTAACCAGCCTCCGCGATGGTCGGGACGTCAGGGAAGATTGCGGCCCGGCGCGGGCTTGTCACCGCCAGCGCGCGCAGCTTGCCGGCTTTGATGTGCGGCATCGCCACAATGTAGCCGCTCATCATCAAAGGCACGCGTCCCGCCAGCACATCGGGCAGCGCCTGACCGTCGCCCCGATAAGGGATGTGCAGAAGGTCGATGCCAGCCACCTGCTTGAACAATTCCGTTGCGATATGCGGCAGCCCGCCGGTGCCGCTCGACGCGTAGCTCAGTTCCGGGGATTGACCCCGCGCCAATGCGACCAACTCCTTGAGTGAAGCGACCCGAAGGTCTGGATGGGCCACTAGCACCAACCCGGATACATAAGCCTCGGTGACCGGCGCGAAATCCCGCAGCGGATCGTAGCCTGCATCCGGATAGATGTCCGGGCTGATCACATGGCTGTTGTTGGTGAACAGCAGCGTGGAGCCATCCGGCTTCGCTCTTGCCACTGCGAGGGTGCCGATGGTGCCGCCCGCACCGGGGCGGTTGTCGACGATCACGCGGCGCTTGAGCCGCTGCCCGAGCGCATCGGCGATTACGCGAGCGCGTGCGTCAAGGCTGCTGCCGGCGGTGACTGCGACGACAATATGGATTTCGTTGGGCAGGCCCTCGGCCTGCAGCGCTGTCGCGGCAAGCAACAGCAGGCAAACTGCGCACCACCGTATTCGACGCATCGCATCCCTCCGTTGGCCATTGTCTCTTGTTTCAAAGGTATTCGTAAAAATGGCTGCGGAGAGAAGCTTTTCCTTGCCAAGGAACGCGATCACGACCTTAGGTTGTACTCATCAATCCGGACCCACAAGAGCGACAGCTTCGGGCCTGCACAACTATAACTCCTGTACCGGGTCCTGCTTTTCCTGCCGGATCAGTTCACTGCTTTTCGCTGACCGCTCGTATCGTGAACCGAACAGGGTAACGGCTGCCTAACCCCGGGATACGATCACCCCTGCATCCGCGCTCGCTTCCCGCGCGTATAAATTCTCACCTGCTATCGGAACCTTACCCGGACTGAAACTATGAACCGCTTTATTCAATTCGTCTTCCTTTCCCTGACCCTTGCGCTTAGTACCCCTGTTCTAGCCGAGGAATCCAAGCCGGCAACGGCGGTCTTTGCCGGCGGCTGCTTCTGGTGCGTGGAAGCCGATTTCGACAAGTTGCCCGGTGTGCTGGCTACCGAATCCGGTTACGCCGGCGGTTCGCTGAAGAATCCGACGTACGAGCAGGTCAGCGCCGGCAGGACCGGGCACGCGGAATCGGTGCGCGTGACCTATGATCCGAAGAAAGTCAGCTATGAGACGCTGCTGGATTACTTCTGGCATCACGTCGATCCCACGGTGAAGGACCGGCAGTTCTGCGATGTCGGCAATCAGTACCGGACCGCGATTTTCTTCGAGGACGATTCGCAGCGCCGTTCCGCGGAAGCAAGCAAGGCAATGCTCGAGAAGAGTGGCCGCCTGCCCCACGTTTACACCGAGATCGCACCCGCCGGTACGTTCTATCCGGCCGAGGAATATCATCAGGATTACTACAAGAAGAACCCGATCCGCTACAAGTATTACCGGACGTCCTGCGGCCGCGATGCGCGGGTCAACGAGGTCTGGGGGAAAAAGGAGTAAGTCGATCAGAAAGCGTTGGCCTTCAATTCCTCGTAAGTCTCGAACGCCATCACGGCCAGCAGTCCCGCCAGGATCAGATACTGCGCCGCGTACTTGAACCGGACTTCGCGCGGGGCCTTGTAGTATTCCGACGCCAGGACATTTTTGTCTTTGAACGCCGCCCAGAGTTGAGGGATGGCGAAGATGGCGATGAGGATCAGCAGCGGGCTGGGGCGCCAGATGAACAGCGCGACCAGCATCGGGAAGCCGAGGAACCAGATCCGCGGCGAGATGACCGAGACGATGCGCCCGCCATCGAGCGGTGAGACGGGAATCAGATTGAACAGGTTGAGTACGAATCCGGCGTAAGCGAGGGCCAGCATCAGATGGCTTCCGGAATCGATCGCAAACAAGTAGCAGACAAAGGCGCCTGCGCTGCCCAGCATCGGGCCGGCGATGCCGACGAAGGCTTCGGTTTCCGCATCCATCGGCTGTTCCTTCAACTGGATCCAGGCACCGACAAACGGGATGAAGGTCGGGACGCCGACGTTCAGGTTCCGCTTCTTCGCGGCCAGGTAGTGGCCCATCTCGTGTACGAAAATCAGGAGCACGAATCCGACCGCGTAGCGCCAGCCGAAGATGAACGAATAGGCGAACACCGAGATCAGCATCGTTCCGCCGGTGAGCAGGAATTTCCCGAACTTGCCGGCAGCCAGCAACGCGAGAAGGATTTTCAGGTGTGCTCTCCGCGCAGCCGCATGCCTTGTTCGTAAGCGGCGTTGATTTGTTTCGACTTGCGTTCGGCGACGGTCTTCAGTTCATCGCCGAGGGTGGCGACTTTATCGGGGTGGTACTGGCTCATCAGCGTCCGGTAGGAATACTTGATCTCCGCCGCCGTGGCATCGGCGCCGACGTTCAGGATTTCGTTCCAGGTCGGCTCGCGCCTCGCGCCTGCGGGGGTCTGGTCGACCGGCGGGGGATCCAGCGGCGCCTCGGGCGCCGGCTGCGTTTTCGGCTTGTCCATGATCAGCTTCGACACAATCCAGTACCCGAAGTACAACCCGGCCAGTGTGATGAGGATTTCAGTCGTCGACATGAATTTTATCTAGGTCTGGTCCAAAAGCCGCTGGCGGTGAGCCTGCAAGCGTGCCATGCGTTCGCTGCCTTCGTCTTCGATCTCGATTTCTTCGTCGAGGCGAATCGT
>JAYVMZ010000004.1:0-3033 GCA_043758735.1 Betaproteobacteria bacterium | reverse complement strand
AGGTGATCGAGATGGACTGGTGGGACAGCGCCGAGCACATGGGGCTCAAGCTTACGCTGGCGCCTGTGCAGCACTGGAGTTCCCGCACACCGTGGGATCGCAATAAGACGCTGTGGGGAGGGTGGGTCATCGAACATCCGCGGCTGCGCTTTTTCTTCGGCGGCGACTACGGCTATTCGCCCGACCTTGCGGACATCGGCAAGCACTTCGGTTCCTTCGACCTGGCCATGTTGCCAATCGGCGCCTACGACCCGCGCTGGTTCATGAGCGTCATGCACGCCAATCCCGAGGAATCCGTCCGCGCCCAGCAGGACCTGCATGCGCGCTACGCGGTGGCGATGCACTGGGGCACGTTTCGCCTGACCGACGAGTTGCTCGACGAGCCGCCGCGCAAGCTCGCCGAAGCGCTGGCAAAAGCCAGCGTCGCGCCGGAGCGCTTCTTCATGATGAAGCACGGCGAGACGCGCAAACTCGATTTTCTGGTATCCGGACCCAAGTGACACCAGCCGGGCCGACCGATCCATCCATTGAGACGAGCCCGGCCGAACTGGTCGGCCGCATCCGCGAGTGGGCGGCCGAACTCGGTTTTCAGCAGGTCGGCATCGCCGATTGCGACCTCGGCGCAGCCGAGGAACGCCTGAAGCAATGGCTGTCGCGCGGCTGGCAGGGCGACATGGACTATCTGTCCGCGCACGGCGCGCGCCGCTCGCGACCGGCGGAATTGGTACCAGGCACGTTGCGGGTCATCACTGTCAGAATGAATTATTTTCCTGCCGAGGCGGCCGACAGTTGGGACGTCATGCGCGACGGCAGCCGCGCGTATGTGGCACGCTATGCGGTGGGACGCGACTACCACAAGGTCTTGCGCGGGCGGCTGCAGAAGCTGTGCGACCGTGTTGCCGCCGTGACCCCATTCCAGTACCGCGTGTTCACCGACAGCGCACCGGTCATGGAAGTCGAACTCGCCACGAAGGCCGGCCTCGGCTGGCGCGGCAAGCACACACTGGTGCTGAATCGTGAAGCCGGTTCCTGGTTTTTTCTCGGCGAAATCTACACGAACCTGCCCTTGCCGGCGGACCAGCCGCAGGCCGACCATTGCGGCACCTGCAACCGCTGCATCGATGTCTGCCCGACGCAGGCCATCGTGGCGCCTTACCAGCTCGATGCCCGACGCTGCATTTCCTATCTGACCATCGAGCACAAGGGCGATATCCCCGAGGAACTGCGCCCGCTCATGGGCAATCGCATCTACGGTTGCGACGATTGCCAACTGGTCTGCCCGTGGAATCGCTTCGCGCAGAAGGCCGACGTGCCTGATTTCGCGGTTCGCCATGGCCTCGACGCGGCCGGGCTGGTGGATTTGTTTTCCTGGAGCGAGGAAGAGTTCGACCTGCGCATGGAGGGCAGTGCCATCCGGCGCATCGGTCACGAGCGCTGGCTGCGCAACCTGGCCGTCGGCCTGGGCAACGCGCCGACTTCCCCTGCCGTCCTCGCGGCGCTTGAAGCGCGCCGCGACCATCCATCGGTCATGGTGAGAAATCATGTCGAATGGGCACTCAATCGACATAACCACCCCCCCTCACCCCGACGCGCGGTCACGTTAGAGATGAAATCACCCGTTTGCGGGTAGCGCGTTAGCGTTTCGTCTCCCACCTCAAGTTCAACCCCCTTTCGCCGTGTCGACGAAACCTCTCCCCCTGAGGGCGGAGAGGGAGTTGGAAAAGCACAACTGCCTTAGGCCCGCGCAGCGCACCCTCTCCGCCCACGGGGGAGAGGGCGGGGGGTGAGGTGGTTGAGATTGGCTTCAACTTCGTCTATAACGTGCCCCTCGCGTTGCAACGGCGGCGCGATCTGATCAGGAGTAACGCAATAGTGGCTGGCTACAAGAAATATGCGGTATTCAAGGGGCGGATGCTCATCGTCGGATTCGGATCGGTGGGCCAGGGCTCGCTGCCGCTCATCCTGCGACACATCGACATCAAGCCTGAGCAGATCACCATCATCACGGCCAACGCGTTTGGCCGCGAAATAGCGGGAACGCTGGGCGTCAAGTTCATCGTCGAACCGATCAAGAGCGACACCTACGTCGCGCAATACGACAAATACCTCGGCGAAGGCGACTTCCTGGTCAATGCGTCCTACGACGTCAACAGCCTCGACACGATCGAGTATTGCCAGAAGCGCGACATCCTTTACATCGATGCCTGCATCGAACCGTGGCCCGGCGGGCATAACAACACGGATGTGCCGGCCGCACGTCGCACCAACTACGCTTACCGCGAAGCCGCGCTGCAGATGCGAAGCAAATTTCCTAAGGGCCCGGCCTGCGTGCTGATGCATGGCGCCAACCCCGGCCTGGTGTCGCACCTGACCAAGCAGGCCTTGCTGAACGTTGCCAAGGACACGGGCGTGAGAAAGGCCGAACCGAAGAACCGCAAGGAATGGGCGGAACTCGCGCAACGGCTCGACATCAAGGTCATCCATATCGCCGAGCGCGACAGCCAGTTGAGCCCGCGCCGCAAAGCCCGCGATGAGTTCGTCAACACCTGGTCGAGCGAAGCCTTCGCCGGCGAATCGCTGCAACCGGCCGAACTGGGCTGGGGCACGCATGAGAAAAACTGGCCTGCCGATGGCCGCACGTTTGATTTCGGCTGCGGCGCGGCGATTTATCTGGAGCGCACCGGTGCATCGACGCGGGTGCGCACCTGGACGCCCCTCGAAGGCCCGATGCTCGGCTTCCTGATTTCGCACGGCGAGGCAACCTCGATTCCCGATTACTTCACGGTGCAGAAAAAAGGCAAGGCGGTGTATCGCCCGACCTGCCATTATTCCTATCATCCGTGCGACGACGCCGTGCTGTCGATGCACGAATACATCGGCAACAACTACAAATTTCCGCCGCGTTACCGTTTGCTGCGCGATGAAATCTCGGAAGGCATGGACGAACTGGGCGTGCTGCTGATGGGCCACAAGAAGGGCGCCTACTGGTACGGTTCGCAGCTCACCATCGAGGAGGCGCGACATCTTTGTCCC
>JAYVMZ010000003.1:0-6007 GCA_043758735.1 Betaproteobacteria bacterium | reverse complement strand
GAGCTTGAGGAGGGTGACTTTGAGGCCGCGGGATTCGAGAATTGCGGCGAGAGACGCGGAAGCGATACCTTTGCCCAGGGAAGAGACGACACCACCGGTCACAAAGATAAATTTTGTCATTCCATACTCGCTCCGACTTGCCTGAGAAATACTAACCCAATACCACCATGGCCGTCACAAAATATTGTGGCGGCCGGCCGTGCTTTCAAGTCAGGCCGCGGCGGCGGCTTTTCGTTCGACGATCTTGCCCAGATACATCCAGGTCTCGACCACCGTGTCGGGATTCAGCGAAATCGCATCAATGCCGTGTTCCATCAGCCATTCGGCGAGGTCGGGATGATCCGATGGCCCCTGCCCGCAGATACCGACGTATTTGCCCGCCTTGCGGCAGGCCTGGATCGCCATGGCGAGCATGATCTTGACCGCCGGGTCGCGCTCGTCGAACTGGCCCGCGACGATACCGGAATCCCGGTCCAGGCCAAGGGTCAGCTGCGTCATATCGTTGGAGCCGATGGAGAAACCGTCGAAATGCTGCAGGAACTGGTCCGCAAGGATGGCGTTCGACGGGATCTCGCACATCATGATCACGCGTAAACCGTTCTTGCCGCGCTCGAGGCCATTGGCCTTGAGCAGCTGGATGACCTGCGCGGCTTCGCTTACGGTGCGCACGAACGGCACCATGATTTCCACGTTGGTCAGCCCCATTTCGTCACGCACCTTTTTCAGCGCGCGGCATTCCAGCTCGAAGCACTCGCGGAAGGAGTCGGCGATGTAGCGCGATGCGCCACGGAAGCCGAGCATGGGATTCTCTTCCTCAGGCTCGTATTGCTTGCCGCCGGTCAGACGGGAGTACTCGTTGGACTTGAAATCCGACATGCGCACGATCACCGGCTTCGGGAAGAAGGCGGCGCCCAGCGTGGCGATGCCCTCGGTAAGCTTGTCCACGTAGAAGGAAACCGGGTCTGCATAGCCCGCCGACAGCGCGTCGATCGCCTCCTTGAGATCCGGTTTGAGCTTGGCGTAACCCAGTGCCGCCTTGGGATGCACACCGATCATGCGCGCGATGATGAATTCCAGCCGCGCCAGGCCGATGCCGGCATTGGGCAGGCGCTGGAAATCGAAGGCCAGTTCGGGGTTGCCGACGTTCATGCTGATCTTGACCGGGATGTCCGGCAGCTTGTCCATCTGGATGTGCAGCACTTCCACGTCGAGAATGCCCTGATAGACGAAACCGGTGTCGCCTTCCGCGCAGGAGACGGTCACATGGTCGCCCTCGCCGAGCTTCATGGTCGCGTCGCCGCAGCCGACCACGGCAGGAATGCCGAGCTCGCGCGCAATGATGGCGGCATGGCAGGTACGCCCGCCGCGGTTGGTGACGATGGCTGACGCCTTCTTCATGACCGGCTCCCAGTCGTGATCGGTCATATCGGTGACCAGCACGTCGCCCGGTTTGACCAGGTGCATTTCGGAGGCATTCTTCACCAGCCTGACCGTGCCGGTGCCGATGCGATTGCCGATGGCGCGCCCGGTAACAAGTTCGTCGCCGCGTTTTTTCAGGCGGAAACGTTCCTGGGTTTCCTCTCTGGCTTTCACGGTTTCGGGCCGCGCCTGCAGGATGTAGAGCTTGCCGTCGACGCCGTCGCGCCCCCATTCGACGTCCATCGGACGACCGTAGTGTTTCTCGATGATCATCGCGTAGCGGGCGAGCTCCTCGACCTCCGCGTCGGTAATCGAGAAGCGGCGCTGCTCTGCTTCGGAAACATCCAGGGTCTGCACCGAACGGCCCGCCGATCGGCTGTCTGTGAAGACCATGCGCAACGCCTTGGAACCGAGGTTGCGGCGCAGGATGGCCGGCTTGCCCGCCGCCAGTGCCGTCTTGTACACGTAGAACTCATCCGGATTGACCTGCCCCTGCACCACCGTCTCACCCAATCCATAAGCCGAGGTAATGAACACCACCTTGTCGAATCCGGATTCGGTGTCGAGCGTGAACAGCACGCCGGCCGCCCCCTTGTCGCTGCGAACCATGCGTTGCACGCCGGCCGAGAGTGCGACGTTCGAATGGGCAAATCCCTGGTGCACGCGGTAGGAAATGGCGCGATCGTTGTACAGCGAGGCGAACACATGGCGAATCGCCAGCAGCACGTTGTCCAGTCCCTGGATGTTCAGGAAAGTTTCCTGCTGTCCGGCAAAAGAAGCGTCGGGCAAATCCTCCGCGGTCGCCGAGGAACGCACTGCGAAAGTCACTTCGTTGCCCTGACCCTTCACCAACGTCGCATACGCGGACGCGATTCCGGCCTTGAGCGCGGGGGGCAGCGGTGCCTCCAGGATCCATTGCCGAATTTTTTTGCCGGCATCGGCCAGGGCAGTGACATCCTCGATGTCGAGCGTTGACAATGCCTGCTCGATCCGCGTGGCCAGGCCGCCACCCGCGAGAAATTCACGATAGGCTTCCGCCGTGGTGGCAAAGCCGCCCGGAACCCGTACGCCGGCAACGGCCAGCTGGCTGATCATCTCTCCGAGGGAGGCATTCTTGCCACCGACGCTTTCCACGTCGGTCATGCGCAACTGTTCAAACGGGATGACGTATTGCGTCTGGCTCATTCGGCGGTCCGCGATGAGGGTGAAAAAAGTGTTATTTTACCGATGGAATCCTACTTGCGCACCACAACATGACTCCCAATCGCACGGCGTTTTTCGTGTCCGACCGCACCGGCATCACGGCGGAAATGCTGGGACACAGCCTGTTGACCCAGTTCGAGCATGTCTCGTTCACTGAAATCACCCTGCCCTTCGTCGATTCGGCGGAAAAAGCACGGGACACGGCACGCCAGATCGACCAGACGGCCGCGAAGGACGGCAGCCGGCCCCTGGTATTCAGCACCCTGGTGGACAAGGATCTGAGCGGCATCATCCAGGGGGCGAACGGCTTCTACATCGATTGCTTCCAGGTGTTCATTTCGCCGATGGAGACGGAACTCGGCGTAAAGTCTTCTCACACCGTCGGGCGATCGCACAGCGTGCGCAACAATAATTCTTATTTCAACCGCATCGAAGCGGTCAATTTCGCCTTGTCCCACGACGACGGCCAGACCACCAAGGAACTCGACGAGGCCGACGTCATCCTCGTGGGCGTTTCACGCTGCGGCAAAACGCCGACCTGCCTGTACCTGGCGCTGCAATTCGGCATCCGCGCCGCCAACTATCCGTTGATCCCCGAGGATTTTGAAGCGAAGAAGCTGCCCTCCGCCCTGAAGGATTACCGCAAGAAAATGTTCGGCCTGACCATCCGCGCCGACCGGCTGCAGCGTATTCGCCACGAACGCCGGCCGGGCAGCACCTACTCGAGCATGGAAAACTGCGAATACGAAATCCGCGAAGCCGAAATCATGATGCGCGCGGAAGGCATTTCCATCCTGGATACGTCGACGAAGTCGATCGAGGAACTCGCAACAACCATCCTGCAGAAAGCCAACCTGCACCGCCACGTCTACTGATGGATCGGGTCAGGATCTCGCCACAGAGGCACAGAGGGCGCAGAGAATCCCCAAAAGGGGGCAATCGACGGTGTCAATGGGGAACTCGAAACGAATCTTTCTACCTATCAATCCGGGCCCAGGTTTTCTCTGTGTTCTCTGTGCCTCTGTGGTGAACAAGGTTTAAATCCCGAGGTCACGGCAAAGAGAACGCACGGGGGCGAAGCTGCGCCGGTGGATGGGGCAGACGCCGAAGCGCTTCAAGGCATCCAGGTGCTGGCGCGTGGAATAGCCTTTGTGGCGGGCAAACCCGTAATCGGGATAGAGCTCGTGCATTTCCACCATCAGCGCATCGCGTGCCGTCTTGGCCAGAATCGACGCCGCCGAAATCTCCGCAACCAGCGCGTCGCCGTCTACGATCGCGCGCGACGGAAAGCGCACTTCGGGGCAGTACAGCCCATCGACCAACACCTCGTGCGGTTCGAGGGTCAATTGTTCGACCGCGCGCCGCATGGCCAGCAGGCTAGCCCTGAGGATGTTGATGCGGTCGATTTCTTCCACCGTAGCGCTGGCCACCGCCCACGCGGCGGCACGGTTGCGGATCTGGATGGCGAGTGCTTCCCGACGTTCTTGCGACAAAACCTTGGAGTCCGCCAACCCCGGAATCGGATCGTCTTCACGCAGGATCACACAGGCGGCAAACACCGGCCCCGCCAGCGGGCCCCGGCCTGCTTCGTCCACGCCGCACACGAGCAGCCGTGTCACGCGCGGGCGCCTTCGGCCTGCTTCTGCACGACCGGACCCTGCGTGCGAACAGGTTTGAGCAGCGGCAAGATGGCCTCGACTGCGCGCGTCGCCGTGTCCTGCCGGAGCGCGCGATGGATTGCCAGGAACCTGACTTCCAGCCGCTTGCGCACCTCTTTGTCCTGCAGTTGATTGCATAACGCCTGCGCGAGATTTTCCGCGGTCGCGTCTTCCTGCAGGAGTTCGGGGACAACGAATTCCCCGGCCAGGATGTTGGGCAGCCCGGCATAGGGCAGGTGCGCCTTGCGCCGCATGATCCAGGCGGAAATACGCGGCATTTTGTAGCTGATGACCATCGGCCGCTTGAGCAGTGCGGCTTCCAGCGTGGCGGTTCCCGACGCCGCCAGGATTGCATCCGCGGCAATCATCGCCATGTGCGCGTGGCCGAACAAAATCGTGATCGGCAATCCTTCGGCCTGCTGCAGGTAGACGGCCTCTTCGAATATGTTGCGCGTCTCGCGGCTGACCAGCGGCACCAGGAAATGCACATTGGGTATCTGTTCAGCCACCAGCCGCGCCGTAGCGATGAACAATTCGCCCATCTCGCGGACTTCGCTCTGCCGGCTGCCGGGAAGGATGGCGACGACCGTCTGCGTCGGCGATATGCGCATCTGCTCGCGCGCGGCATTGCGATCGGGGAATTCCGGGAACTCGTCGGCGAGCGGATGGCCTACATAGGCAACGGGCACGCCCGCGCGTTCGTAAATCGCCGGTTCGAAGGGAAACAGCGCAAGCACCTTGGATACCGCCCGCTTGATCTTGTGGATGCGCTCGCCGCGCCATCCCCAGATCGAAGGGCTGACATACTGCACCGTGGTAATGCCGCCGGCACGCAGCGCGGCTTCAAGGCCGAGATTGAAATCCGGTGCGTCGATGCCGATGAACAGGTCGGGTGGGTCGGCCAGTAACCTGCGCTTGAGTTCGCGGCGCACGCGCAGCAGTTTCGGCAGGCTTCGGATAACCTCGACATAGCCGCGCACCGCGAACCACTCCATCGGATACCAGGATTGCATGCCGGTCGATTGCATCTTCGGCCCGCCGATGCCGAATGCTTCGAGGCCCGGAACACGCTCTTTCAGAGCGGCAAGCAAATGGGCGCCGAGCAGATCGCCAGAAGCTTCCCCCGCCACCAGCGCTATGCGGATTCTGCGGGCGGAAAGATCACTCATGCCAACTTAACGGATGATGCTGCGCTTCGAGGAGTCGAGGAACTCCACGAGAACCGCCAGTTCGGGGCATTCCGCCGCTTGACCCTGAAGAATCTGCTTGGCGTCCTCCAGCGACAGTCCCGATTTGTACAAAGTCTTATATGCACGGCGGATCTGTTCAATGGCTTCGGTGCGGAAACCCCTGCGTTTCAGGCCTTCGACGTTAATTCCGTGCGGCTCCGCGGAATTGCCGTTCGCCATCACGAAAGGCGGGACGTCGCGCAGCACGACCGTGCCGCCGCCGGTGAATGCATTCGTGCCGATCCGGCAAAACTGGTGAACCAGGGTACCACCACCGAGGATGGCGTGATCGTGGATCGTCACATGCCCGGCCAGGGTCACCATGTTCGCCAGAACAGTATAGCTGCCGACTTCGGAATCATGCCCCATGTGCACGTAGGCCATGATCCAGTTGTGATTGGCGATGCGCGTCACGCCCACGTCCTGCACGGTTCCCGTATTCAGCGTGCAGAATTCCCGAATGACGTTGTGGTCGCCGATTTCCAGCCGCGTGGGTTC
>JAYVMZ010000002.1:0-3141 GCA_043758735.1 Betaproteobacteria bacterium | reverse complement strand
TCGGGTAAGTGCTGATGCCGATGCTCGCCGCCGGACGGTATTGCCGTCCGGCCAGGATCATCGGTTTGGACAGCGATTCCAGGATCTGGCGCGCCACTGTGCTGGCCTGGTCTTCGGCGGTCAGCCCTTCGGTCAGTACGGCGAACTCATCGCCGCCGAAGCGCGCGACCACGTCGACCTTGCGCACACAGGCGGTCAGGCGCTCCGCCACCGCGCGCAAAACCTCATCGCCCGCGTCGTGGCCGAGGCTGTCATTGATGTTCTTGAAGCGGTCGAGGTCGAAGAACAGGATCGACAGCATCTTGCCGCTGCGCTCGGCGCGCTGCAGTGCCTTGTTGAGCTGCTGGCGGAACAGGCTGCGGTTCGGCAATTCGGTGAGTTCGTCGTGGTCGGCAAGGAAGCGCGTGCGCTCTTCCTGCTCCTTGCGTTCAGTGATGTCCTGCAGCATGCCGATCATCCTGCGTGCGCTACCGTCTTCGCCACGAACCACGTGGCCGCGGGCAAACACGTGCATGATCTTCTGTTCGTCGCGCATCAGCCGGAACTCGTCGCTCCATTGGTGCGAAGCGGACTTTATGGTACCGAGAAGCTGCTCCTGCACGCGCGCGCGGTCGTCCGCGTGGATGTGCTCGAACCAGGACGCCATGTTTCCGGCCTTGTCCGCGGCGCTGCCGAACACCGCAGAATAGTTGTCGCTGCGCCAGAGCTCGTCGGTGCCCAGATCCCAGTCGAGAAGGGCGTCGTTGGTCGCCTTTGCTGCGAAGCCAAGGCGTTCCAGGTCACGCCACATCGCCTCGTGCGTGTGCTTGCGGCGCGTGACGTCCCTGGCGACGATGACGCGAACCTGCTGACGGGAAAACTGCATGCGGAAGGAGACCATCTCGGCGTCGATGGCCGCACCGTCCTTGCGCTTCTGGCGCCAGGTGCCGATTTCGCCCGAAGTCGGCCCAAGGCTCATCAGCGTTTCGGTCAGGCGTTCCGTATCCTCCGTCGCGCCAAGGTCGAAAAACGTCATTTTCAGCAATTCTTCGCGCGTATAGCCGTACTCGCGCGCCGCAGCCTCGTTGACCTCGAGCAGGCGCCACTTGCGGGTATCGCAGATGAAGGCCGGAACCGGGTTGCTCTGGAACAGGGTCTGGTACTGTTCTTCGGCGAGCTTGGAGGCTTCGACGTTGGAGGCGGCTGATTTAGCGACGCTGCGCGGTTCAGCGGCACGGAATCTGCGATAAGCCAGACTGACGATGAGCCCGGCGATCATCGCGCCCAGCACGGCCGCGAGGGCCGCACCGACGGGACTTTCAGTGAGCACGGAATGGAGTATTTCCGGAAAGGCCTGGAAGAATCCCGGCACCCCCTCCAGAATCGGATCGATTTCCTGCGGCGATGCCACTGATCTTGTCTCCCGAAATGAGCTCGGCCCGGGTGCGTAATTTACCCTATAAACCCCCATCCAGACTTGCTAAATGACCGACGGCCGCGCGCTGGTTTCCTGTCTGCCACCGGCATACGGGCGGGCGAAGGATTGAACCTTTTCCCCGCAATGGCACCCTAATCGTCACCCCTACAACCGCCACCCGCTTGTCATCATGCTCGTAAAATTCGATAGCGAAGCAGGCAGTTTCTCCATGGACGGCGCCATCGCCGTGCAACTACTCAAGGCAATGGGGCATAGCGGTACCGTGCCTAGCGCAATCCTTGCAAAAGACATTCCAGCCGCGGTGGCACGGCTCAGATCGGCGGTCGCCGCAACGCCCGCGGCAAAGTCATCGCCGGACAGCGATGACAAGGATCAGAAGAAAGTCCTGGTTTCGTTGCGACAACGGGCCTACCCGTTGATCGACCTGCTGACCCGCGCCGCGGAAAAGGGCGTGGAAGTGATGTGGAAGTAGGAAAGCCGTGGCGGACGTGACGATCGTGCCGGCTTCACCTACCAGATCAATTGCACCTTCAGCCAGTAGTAAATACAACTCACGGCTTCAACGGCCAGGACGGTAATCGTGATGCCCGCGCCCCAGACCCGTCCGAACCTGCCTTTCTGCGTGAAGGACAGCGCGTAAGCGTGCAGCACTCTAGATACGATCAGCGCTATGCCCAGCGCATGCAACAGGTAGATGGAGAACTTGCCAAGTTCCATTACCAGTATCAACAGCAGGGCCAGGGGAATGTGTTCCGCGAAATTGGCGTGCCCGCGAATCACGCGCAGCATTTTCGGATCGCCCCCGTCCCCAAGACTGATGCCCTGCCGGCGGAATCTGATGACCTGAAAGATCAGCACCAGGTAAAGCAATGTCAGCAGTCCTGCATACAAGGGAGTCACAACCATGGCGCATCCTCCATCCGGCAGCATTCAACCGCAGCATTGTCGCCGAACCGGGGGAATCTGTCTTGAACAAATACAGTGCTGCGTACCATGTGCCGGGTGCGGAGAAAAAACGGGAACGAGCCGACTTTTCATGTCGAAGACGTGAAGCGATCCGCCCCCCGGTCTCACCCAGCGCGCGGTATGCAGCACCCGACCCTGCTCTTTCCTTATTTCTTCCCTGCTTCCCGTTCCGCCTCCGCCTCGAGCTGCTTGTAATCCCGCGGCGGCTCATGCAACGTTTGCCGTCGGCTTTTTTCCAGGCCCTTCACCACCGCGACGACGGCCTCGTTGTAAGGGGTCGCAATGCCAAGCGCCCTTGCTTCGCGCACCAGTGCGCCATTGAGTGCGTCGATCTCGGTGCGACGGCCCTGCTCTATATGCTGCATCATCGAGGGCTTGTTGTAGCGGATGCGGCAATGGTCCTTGATCTTCTTGCGCGGATCCTTCTCAGGCAACTGGAGGTTCTTGCGCTCGACCACGGCCATGATCTCGTCGATGACGCGGTCCTGCAGCGCGCTGACCTCCGGCGTGCGATAAATTTCGCCGCTGCGCAAGCCGGTGATCGCGGTCAGCGCATTGACGCCGCAATTCAGCACGAACTTGCCCCAGATCCAGTTCAGCGGATCGGGAATGATCTCGGTCGGGATCTCGGCCTTGTTGAGCATATCCGCCACCTGCCTGACGCGCGCCGTGTCGCGACCGTCGAGTTCGCCGATGGATGTCATGCCCACGTTGGTATAGGCCGAGCGGCCGGCCGCCGGATTGGCCGCGCTGTTCAT
>JAYVMZ010000001.1:0-13830 GCA_043758735.1 Betaproteobacteria bacterium | reverse complement strand
CGTCTTGTGATCGAGTGTGCGGCCATCTTGTTTCATGCTCTCTTCGACAGTTACACTCATCGATCGGTTCCCGAGTTGTCTTCTATATTACGGACTTGTTAGTAGTTTCAAATGAGACCATCGTGACAATTTATCGGGGACGATTCGCGCCGACACCATCTGGCCCGCTGCATTTCGGCTCGATGGTGGCCGCCGTCGCAAGCTATCTTGATGCAAGATCGCATGGCGGAAACTGGGCATTGCGCATCGACGATCTCGATCCGCTGCGGGTCGCGCCCGGCGCAATCGATTCGATCCTGCGCTGCCTGGAAAAATTCCAGTTGGCCTGGGATGGCGAGGTCGTATTCCAGAGCAAGCGAACGACAGCCTATGAGGATGCACTCGACCAACTGCGCACCCGTGGACTCGTCTATGCCTGCGCCTGCAGCCGCAAGGAAATCGCCGATGCCGGACTGGCCGGGGCGGACGGGCCGGTCTATCCCGGAACCTGCCGCAACGGCTTGCCGCACGCACGGGTGGCACAATCTTGGCGCGTGCGCACCACGGATGCGAAGATCGGATTCGTGGACCTGCTGCAGGGGCGCGTACATCAGGATCTCGACCACGAAGTCGGCGACTTCGTGCTGTTTCGCTCCGATCGGGTCTACGCCTATCACCTTGCCTGCGCGGTGGACGATCACACGCAAGGAATTACACATGTCATCCGGGGCGCCGACCTGCTCGCCTCGACGCCGCGGCAGATCTATCTGCAAAAGCTGCTGGGCCTGCCGACCCCGGAATACCTGCACTTGCCGATTGCGTTGAATGCCGCGGGCGAGAAACTTTCGAAGCAGACCCTCGCCCGCGCCATCGGGCCGGAACAAGCGGCTGACACGCTTGCCGATGTGCTGCGATTCCTGAAGCATCCGCCGCCCGACGAGGTCTGCGCGGGCGGCATTGCCGCTCTATGGCGCTGGGCCGCAGAAAACTGGAAACGCGATCGGCTGCCCGTCAGCGCGGACACTCCAGCGGCTTACAGGGACAATGGCGCTCCGTCGTGAAAAACCACAAGCTGCCCTGACGAGAATGGCATCCAGCGCTCGTTGTCGGTGAGCGTCGGCACATTGCAGTTCATTCCCATCAACTGGCACATAAAACGGGATCTCCCTCCCCTGTTGAATGGATGCGCGGCATCGGTCCGCTACCCGATTATCGCCTGCCATGGCCAATAAAACGCTAACGCTCTCCCCTGCTTCGCAGGCCTACCTCGTGGAGCTTTCGGTGCGGGAACCCGAAATCCTGCAGCGGCTGCGTGCGGAAACCGCAGGAGACGGCATGTGGATGATCGATGCCGACAAAACCAACTATTCCGGCTACTACGAGCGGGTGCTCACTTTGCTACGATCCGGCGGCCTGATTGCGGTCGACAATACATTGTGGGGCGTTCAAGTAATTAATAATAAAGCTCAAAGTGCCGACACCCAGGCAATAAGGCAGTTCAACGACCGGCTTCGCGGCGATTTGCGAGTTCCTCTCTCGCTGTTGCTGGTTGGCGATGGGCTGTCACTCACGCTCACTCTAAAGAAGAATTATCTATTTCTTCAATGAGTTGAATTCTCGACCCTGCCTCGCTCACTTATTTTGTTGCGACGCAATATTTATTGATGGCTATTTATCAAAACCCTTGACTTGAGGGCCCAGGGAGTCAACAATGGTCATTGTGCATTGCAACAAAACGAACTTGAGCACATTAACCCTTAACGTGAAAGGACTACGCCGTGATCACCAAACCTGAGCAAGTCGCCGCAGCCGGTAAAGCACAGCTGGAAGCTTCCGTGCGCTTCGCAACCATCGCCGCCGAAGGTGCCGAAAAACTGCTGGACCTGCAGTTCAAGAATGCCAAGACCGCATTCGACGAAATCGTGAAAAACGCAAAAGCGTTCACCGAATTGAAAGACGTATCGCAGGTCGCCTCATGGGCCGGCACGAGTTTCCAGCCCAGCCTGGACAAGGCTACCGCGTACGCCAAGCGTTTTTATGAGGTCGCCAGCGGCACGCAACAGGAAATCAGCGCGCTGCTCGAAGAGCAGGTCGGCGAATTCAACAAGAACGTGACCGTGGCGCTGGACGCCGCATTGAAGTCGGCGCCTCCCGGCTCGGAAGCCGCTGTCGCAGCGGCAAAGTCAGTCATCGATGTAACCAATTCGGTGTACGACACCGTCGCCAAGGCAACCAGGCAACTTTCCGCGATGACGGAAGCGAATGTGGCAGCCGCAAACGGCAAGAAGAAGGCCACTTAAGCGCGTCGAAGCAGCTTGCAAAAAGCCCCGGGAACCCGGGGCTTTTTTATTATGCTGCGTGCGCGTCGGAATCGCCGATCGCGAGACCCGATACGTGGTTGCGCCCGTCACGCGTGGCCCGATAGCGGGCCGCATCGGCGCGTGAGCCCGAGCCCCTAACGTATATCGGAAAACTGCAGGCGATCTTTAGCGCTATCACCGATCCGAGGTCAACAACGCCTTCATCCGTTCGGGGACGGGATACTGCGGGAACTGCTTGTGGAAACCGAGCAGCTGGTCACGCGCATCGGCCTCTTTGCCATCTCGCAGCAAGTGGTCTATTTTTCTGAGCCAATCGTCAGGCTGCAACGGTGCGGCGGCAGCCTGTTCCTGCTTGCGCAATGCCTGGGCGGCGCCGCGGGAAGCTATGGCCGCGTCAGCAGATTCCGCGGCTCTCTTGCCCGCTACTACTTTGCCGGATTCGGCAAGCGCGGATTTCTCGTGCTCCACAGGACTCTCGGACACCGCACTCGCCGGCGCGGCCGGAGCGGGGGGCGGAGCAGCGGATTGGGCCGACGCGCCGGACATCTTCTTGTCCCGTGCCGCAACGACTTCATCCCTTGCCACCGGTTCGCGGTCGGGACGCGCCGTGCGTTCCCGCGAGGGCCTGTCTTCGCGGTAAAAATCCGCTTTTGCTCTGGGCTGCGCCTTCATCGTCAGTTGTGACGGCGCCGGTTTCGCCAGCTTCGCCTCTTCGGCGGCAGGATGGTCGAGGGAAGGCAGCGGCGGCTCGTGGTCGCGCACCAACAACACAAGCGAAACGCCAATGACGAGCATCGCGGCAATGGACGCGGGCATCTGCCAGTTGCGACCTAGCCGCGGTTCCGCCACTTCACGATGCGCGGCCGCCCGGATGGCCGCATCAAGCTTTGCCGGCGGCTCATCCTGCGCGCCCGCGCGATAGCGCTCGGAGACTTGCGCAGCCGTATCTTCCAGTTCGCGGTCTTCAGGCAACGTCGGCTTCATGCTCGATTCCCTCGCGCAGCCTGGCAAGTGCATAGCGCAGGCGGCTTTTGGCGGTTTCCCTTCCGGTGCCCGTCACGGCGGCGATTTCTTCCAGCGTCAGGCCGCCTTCCTCATGCAGTAAGAAAACTTCGCGCTGCTCCGGCGGCAGCAAGGCCAGCGCGTTCAGAAGTTTCGCGGCCGACTGGCGCAGCGCCACTGCGCGCTCGGGTTGATCCCGCTCCGGCCCCGCCACCTGGTGGGCCTCGTCCGGGTCGTCATCGAGCGAGATCAGGTGCAGCGGCGTCTTACGGCGAAAATGGTCGATCACGCAATTGTGGGCGACGTGATACAGGAACGTTGCGAAGCGCGCCTCGACCCGATAGCGCGCCCGCGAGGAGATGATATTCATCCATATCTCCTGGAACACTTCCTCCGCTGCGGAACGCAAACCGACCTGGCGCAGCACGTAACGAAACACACCACCGCGATGGCGTCCGTACAACTTATCGAACGCCGCCGCATTGCCGTCGCGGTAGTTCAGCATCAACTGCTCGTCGGAAACGGGTTCGCCGGTCACGAGCGTCAGTCTAGCCCGAAGCATAGTTCATGACACCATCGCGCGGATCGGGTTCCCCGCGCCTAGCCACGCTCCGGCGGATCAGCGACAAATCCGCCCGGAAACGGTGACGGCAGTTTGCGTTCTTCGCGAATCACGCCGCGCGCAACCAGGTTGGCGTAAGTGTCGTAGTGGATGGCGATGACCTCGGCGGGCTGATCCGAATCTCGCTCGAATACGACGTAACGCGCGGGGGCATTCTGGCTGCGGCCATGGCCCGTGCCGATTTTTTTCTCGGCTGCCGGGGGTGGCGCCGAACGTGGCGCGCTGTCGCTGGCGGCACCGGCCGCTTCAGCGCGCGATCTCGGTTGTTCAAGCAGCTCCGCCAGCGGCTCGGGCTTGCGGCGGAACAATGCGACGCCGATCACACCCACGTTGTCCGGTCGCCCGGTGCGCGCAGCGTAGGAATCGCCCAGGTCGGTGAAATAGAACGCCGCGATTTTCTCCAGGCTTTTGCGCCAGCCCGCGATGGACAGCGGCCTGCCACGCTCGATCACATAGCCGCTCTGCGCGGATGCCGCGGTTTCGCCCGTCACGACATTAACGCCATCGACGGAAACGACCGCAAGCAAGTCGCCTCGATCGCGGTTGCGGATGGTGACCTGGTATTCGCTTCCAGGACGTCCGACCACGTACCAATGGCCTCCGCTCTCGTATACCGGCAGCGTGCGCCCGGACGCCCGATCATGGATCTCGACGTCGGCCAGGCGGCCGGCCGCCACGACCGGCCCGGCAATCAGAAACAAAAAGAAGAATTGCAGGAAACGTTTCATGGTGTGCTCCTTGTGATGAGAACACCGCTGTAAACGCAGGGTTGCGCGAAGTGGGGTTAAAACGAGTCGCGAGGCGCTAGGAGCCTGTCGGACTCAGCGATATTTCGGTCGCCACAGGGCGTTAGATTGCTTTCAAAATTTTCCAGGAAGCTCCCCGCCTTTAAATGCGTGCTACACGCATATTGCTTTGCGTCAAATTGCTAAGTCCGACAGGCTGCTAGGCACGGGGTTCAAAAAAAGGCGTGAAGCCCTTCCCCCTCGTGCCTGATGCCTGGTGCCTAGCGCCTCGCGCCTATTTCCTTGCGTCCCACGCGAATCCGAGCGCACCCACCCCCTGCTTGAGGAATTCGAGCGCCTGGGCGGCCAGCTTCGCCTCGCCTTTGATGCCCAGTTCGATGCGCCGGCCGGCCGGCGTAAAGCTCGGGAGACTGAACAGTTTCAGCGCGGGATAGCGGGCAATGCACTCGTTCATCAGGTCAATGAGCTGGCTCTCCCCGGCATCCTTGACGACGATCGCAAGGTCCACCGGCGGTTCGGTGCTATGCAGCTGCGGGTATTCGGTGTCGAGCACCCATTCCATCATCGGCCACGCCATTTCGGGAAACCCCGGCAGGAAATGATGGCTCGCGTAGCTGAATCCAGGCACGCGGTTATAGGGATTGGGAATGATGCGGCTCCCGGCGGGAAACACGCCCATCTGGATGCGCTTGGGGTAGGCCTCGGCACCGAACCTGGCCTCGATCTCGCGTTTCGCGTCGGGATGCAGTTCCAATTCGACACCGGCGGCCTTGGCCGCGCATTGCCGGGTGCGATCGTCGGGCGTGGCGCCGATTCCGCCGAAGCTGAACACGATGTCGGCGCGCGCCAGCGTGCTGGTCAGCACCTGCGTGATGATGTCCGGTTCGTCGGGCAGGTTCATGCTCCAGGACAACCCGAGGCCGCGAGCCTTCAGCAGTTCGACAATCTTGGGGAAGTGCTTGTCCTGGCGCTTTCCCGACAGGATTTCATCTCCAATGATGAGCGCTCCGAACACGTTGCGGCCCTCGCTTAAGGTACGGGCGGCGAGTTTGCGGGCAGCCGGGAATGGCCGTCAAGCGCGGCCGCTTCAATGAGTCATTGACATCCAGCACTGGCCCCGGCAAAAATGGTTCGAATCAGAACTAAACCACCGGACGACGGCTATATGCCTAAAGAGCAGTTCGTTAGGACTTTGCGTTCACTGGCCGAGTGCTACCAGGCCTTCGAGGCCTATTCGACGGCCCACGTACGCAAACTCGGGCTGACCTGCGCCCAATTTGACATCGTCGCCACGCTGGGCAATACGCCGGGCATGACCTGCAAGGAACTGGGCGAGAAAACGCTGATTACCAAAGGCACGCTGACCGGTGTGCTGGATCGCCTGGAGGCCCGCGGCCTGATCCGGCGCACCGCGTCCGACGCCGACCGCCGGCAGGTATTCATCGTGCTCACGCCGCAGGGAATACGCACCTTCGAGCGCGTGTTCCCCGCGCACATCGGTCATCTCAAGCCCGCGTTCACCGCATTGTCACCGCGCGAACTGGAACAGACGGCCGAACTGCTGCTTAAACTGCGCGATGCCTTGCGCGAAGCGCGCGTGGAGCGCAAGGCCGCATGAATCCGTCGCTGCAACGTTACACCGGCATTGCGATCGCGCTTCATTGGCTGATCGCAGTCGCGATCCTCGGTACCTTCCTGCTCGGCCAGTCCATGACGAACCTGCAGCTCTCCCCTGCCAAACTGAAGCTGTATTCGTATCACAAATGGATCGGAGTAACGATTTTCCTGCTCGTGCTTGTGCGTATCGCATGGCGTCTTGCGCATCGCCCGCCACTGCCGCCGGCTTCGATGCCGGCCTGGCAGCACAGCGCCGCTTCCATCGCGCATTTTTTTCTTTATGCGCTGACGCTGGCCATTCCCGTATCGGGCTGGCTGATGAGCTCGGCCTCCGGCTTTCAGGTCGTCTACCTCGGCGTGATCCCGATACCCGACCTACTGGCCAAGAGCAAGGCCGCTGCTGAACAGCTCAAACAACTACACGAAGCGCTCAACTGGCTGATGGTGCTGGTAGTCGCCATGCATGTCGCTGCGGCGCTGAAGCATCACCTCATGGACCGCGACGACGTGCTGCGGCGCATGCTGCCTTTTCTCAAACAACGGAGTGCCGTCAAATGAGATCGACTTCCTTATTTCGTTTCCTCGCCCTGGTGGCAATCAGCCTGCCGGCGAGTGCCGCCAATGTCGATTACGCCAAAAGCGAAATCACTTTCATCTCCAAACAAATGAATGTTCCGGTGCAAGGCCGGTTCAAGAAATTCAATGCGCAGATTGCCTTCGATGCGAAGAAGCCCGCCGCTTCGAAGGCGGAAATCGAAGTCGACCTGGGCAGCATCGATACCGGAAGTGCGGATGCAGACGCCGAAGTCGGCAAGAAAGCCTGGTTCAACACCAGCGTCTTTCCTTCCGCGAAATTCGCTTCCGGTGCCGTCGCGCAAACCGGACCGGACAAGTTCGAGGCGCGCGGCAAGCTGTCCATCAAGGGCATCGGCCAGGACATCGTCGCGCCGTTCACGGTCAAGCGCGCCGGCGACGTGGTGACCTACGACGGCGGGTTCACCCTCAAGCGCCTGCAGTTCAAGATCGGCGAAGGCGCCTGGTCGGACACGGAAACAGTAGCCGACGAGGTGCAGGTGAAATTCAGATTCGTTACCACGGGCAACAAATGATCACACGCCATCGCGTGCCGGCGAACAGGCACGCACCATTCAACCCGCAGCACCGTTCAACCGCATAGGAGATGAACTTGAAAATCCAACTCGCAGCATTCCTGGTTACCGCAGCGTTCGCACTGCCGGCAGCCGCCGCCGATTCCTACACCGTGGACCCGGCCCACACCTATCCCAATTTCGAGATCAACCATCTGGGCTTCTCCACCATGCACGGCCGCTTCGGCGCGACCACCGGCAAAATCACGCTCGATACGGCGGCCAAGAGCGGCAGCATCGACATCACCATCGACGCCACCTCGATCGACACCGGCCATGCCAAGCGCGACGCCCACCTGAAGAGCGAGGAGTTTTTCAACGTCGGCAAATTTCCCACGCTGTCCTACAAATCGACCAAGCTGAAATTTGACGGGGACAAACTGAGCGGAGCCGATGGTGAACTGACCCTGCTGGGCGTAACCAAGCCGGTGAGCCTCGCGATAACCGCCTTCAACTGCAAGCCGCATCCGATGACCAAGAAGCCGATGTGCGGGGCCAATGCGACTGCCGCGATCAAGCGCAGCGATTATGGACTGAGCACCTACGTGCCCGCGGTCGGCGACGAAGTGACGATCATCATCGAAGTGGAAGCCGCCAAGGACTGATGGATTGTGCGATTGCAGGTTGTCGCCGAACAGGCCCAGCCCGGTCCGGCCCCAGATCGCGAGATCGCGATTCAGGAAACGGCCAACTTCACCCTCCAGGGTCATGCCCACTGCAAGTCCTGATGCTCGTTACGGATTTCGACGCGGCTCGTCCTGAAATCGACGGGCGGGGTGCTTTTGGGTGCGGCATCGGCGCCGGAAGCAGTTTCGACCTTCGCAACGGTGCAATTCGGCAAGCAGAATCCCGCAGCGAGGACCATGACATAAGCACAAAGAATTCGGGCGGGAAGATGGCGCTTATGAATCATGGTCGTCAGGTGAATGCAAATAGCGCTCCAGTCGCCATCGACACCAGCGCCAACCGCGGGCTTCTAAACGAATGGGCCCAAGTACGATGTTTCCCGTCGTAAATCGGTCATTCGCACATTTCCAGGGCGGATTCCTTGCACTCGACGCGGCTATGGTCGGGATTCGATACGCATAGATAGAGCTTGTTTTTGCACTTTGCGCACCACACCGTGGTGGAGCCTTCGCGCGAATAGCGGCTTTTGACTATGTCGACACTGATCGTGCGGCAGTCAGTCGACTTGGCTGTCATCGCGCTCTGGGTCTTGCAGCCCGACAGGGAACAGGCGACCGCGATGATTACCGCGTGCAGGAGGATTCTGGGACTCATGAATGAGGTGTCGTGGGAGAAAAAGGACCGGGCAAAAGCAGGCCCGATCCGGCGGCGCGTGCTTCAGTTGTGGATATAGCTTTCCAGCTGTTTGATGACGAATTCCTTCTCGGAGAGCATTTCCTTCACCACGTCGCCGATAGAAACCACGCCGATCACTTTCTTATGTTCCAGTACCGGCAGGTGGCGGACGCGCCGGTCCGTCATCAGCCCCATGCAGTCTTCGAGGGTCTGCTCCGGGCGCACGCATACGACTTTCTCGGTCATGATCTCGCGCACCGGCGTGTCCTTCGAAGCCTTGCCCTGCAGCACGACTTTGCGCGCATAGTCGCGCTCGGAAAATATGCCGACCAGGTGACCATCCTCAATCACGACGACGGCGCCGATCTCTTTTTCCGCCATGACTTTCAACGCATCAAGCACGGTGCTGGACGGCGCGACCGATATCAGGCTATGGCGCTTCGATTCCAGGAGTTGCTGAACTGTTTTCATTTTCTCGCCCTCAGACGACAGTCCTGACATTTGACCCGTCAGCGTTCCTGCAAAGCCAGTTTAGACCAGCGCGGATGGTTGTCAACGCGCCAGTCCGCAAGCCGTGGTTCAGGCCGTCGCACCGCGTCGCTTTTTGACCCACATGACCGGCTGTGCCTTCACCGGCAGCGGGGCGGCGCCATACTTGGCCAGAGTCTTGTCCAGCTCCATGCCTGCGTCGTCGGCCAGCGCGGCGATCCGCGCCGCGCGAATGGCTTCCGCGCGCGCTTGCGGCACGTCCCATTGGCCGCCGACAGCCAGATGGTCCAACACGTGCAGGAGGCTATCCTTGCCGCGATCGTTGGTGCTGCCGTAGCCCTTGACCAGTCGGCCGCACAACGCGATCTCGTGGCCCAGTTGCCAATGGCTGCTCGCGCCCTGCTCCACCGCGGCCAACCAGCGTTCGATCGTCACCTGCTCCTGCTCGAACCGGCTGCCGCGCTTGCGCAACCATTTCAGGCTGGCGAGGAAGCGCAGCGCGAGAAAACCGGAAATGGTGTGGACCCCAACCTTGAGCGGCAGCGCGAGGGCCGTCTTGCCGGCCCGCTGGCGGCGCCTGTCCCAGGCAATCAGCGCGCGCGCCCATGTGCGCGGCAGCAGCGCGGCAACCTCCGGCAGGCCGGGCTTGAAGTGGTCGTAGATGCGCAGCAACTCTCCATCCTGCGCCTTGACTTCGCGCCTGACGCGCGCGAAGCGGCTCGCGCGGCATTTCAGGTCGGCCACCCGCACGATATCGTCGAAGGCCATCCAGAGTGCCAGATAACGCGCCGTCTCGCTGGTAGTCGAGAAACCCCGTTCGCCCATAGGATCGCCGGCCCGTTCGGCCGCCAGGATGCGCTTCATGCGCTGCACGTAGCGTCCGGCGTAGTTGCGATCCTGATATTCGAGCATGCGCGCATGCCCGGCACCCAGCATGGCATGTGTCGACACCGGAAACGCCGAAGCGAGGTCGGGCGGCAACCCGGCGGGCGCCGGTGCCGCAGCAGAGGCGGGTGTCTGCGCAGCGTGTCCACCGGCGACGATCTCAAAGGCACGCGCGAATCCGCGCAGGCTCGGCTCAACTCCTCTTCCGGATTGCCGGATGGTCTGCTCGAATGCCTCGCGCGAAAACGGCAGCGCGCCGCTGCCCGCGATGGCGCCGAACAGCACGGCGCTCAATACGGTTCCCGTTTCCTGCGCAACCGCGGACATGTCGAAGATGCGCGCGCTGCGGCTGTATTGCTGCACGACCTTTAGCAATTCCTCCGAGGATGCGCGCCCGTCGGCCATCTGCAATTTCTCGGCGGTGGTCAGCGTGCGGGAGCTGGAGCTCACCACCAGCGTGCGGTCAGCGGACGTCATGCCGTTGCCGATATGGCGCACCGTTTCCAGCAGCTCGGAGGAGACCAGCACGTCGAGGGCGCCGGGCACAGGATACAAGCTGAACACCGGTTTGCGGCCCCCCAGTTCCGCAAGCGGCACGGGAAAGACTTCGAAGTAATAAGTCGTCGAACCCGTGCGCTGCACGACACCGGGGATCGACGTGCTCTGCGCACTGTAGCCGCTGCGCGTGGCGGCTTGCACCAGCCATTCAGCCAGTACGCCGCCCCCCTCTCCGCCCAGGGCGCAAATGAGCAAGGTGATCGGTTGCGCGGTATTCGCAATCGGTTTCATCGTGGATTGTTAACCGCCATTTTCACCACAGAGGCACAGAGAAAAACGGCAAAGCGTCCTGTTTGTTGCTGGCGTTTTTGGCCATTCACGTTCGCCTTTCTCTGTGCCTCTGTCGTAAGTCATGCTGTTTGCAACAACCGGATAACCGAGCCGCGCAATCCGTCGAGCAGGCGCTCATGCAGCTTCGGATTGCGGATGACTTCGGCGCGATAGAACGAAGGACACAATGTGGCGGCATGCGCATTCTCTCCGCACAACCCGCAGCCCACACAGCCGTCGATGACCGTAGCGACCGGATCGACCCTGAGCGGATCCGGGCTGTCCTTCAAGGTCAGCGTCGGACAGCCGGACAGCCGGATACAAGCGTGGTCCCCGGTGCAAACGTCCTCGTCGACGCCGTATTTCACGCGGACAACGCGTTTGCCGGCTTTCAGCAATCCGGCAATCCACGGCCTGATGCGCCGTTGCCGCTCGAGCTGGCATTCGCCCTCGGCGATGATGACCTTCAGGCCGTTGAAATCGGAGGTAAAAGCTTCGTCAAACGTCCTGCGCATTTTTTCGACGTGGTATGTATGCACGGTGCGCATCCACTGCACGCCCATGCCTGTCAGGGTTTTCTCGATGGTAAGGTTGCGGTGGACCAGGCTTTGCTGCTTGTCCTGTGCGGCGACCTTGTCATCCTCGTCCGGCGTTGAGATCAATTCCTGCGTGCCGGTGGCGGAGGTATAGCCGTTCTTGAAAATCACCAGCACCGCATCGTCGCCGTTGAACAGCGCCGACTGCACGCCGGTCAGCAATCCGTTATGCCAGAAACCACCATCGCCCATGACCGAGAGTACGCGCCGCTTCATCATCGGCGACACGCCGGCGCGGCTGGCCAGGCTCATGCCGTAGCCAAGAATCGAGTGTCCGAACGAAAACGGCTCGAAAGTCGCAAACGAATGACAGCCGATGTCGCCAGCGATGTGGGTCGGCCCCACATCGCGCTGCGAGAGTTTAAGCGCGGCGAAGACCGGGCGCTCCGGACAGCCGACGCAGAACTGAGGTGGGCGGGCCGGCAGCGGCGCCTGGAGTCGCTGCGCGATTTCCTGGCGGCGTGCGATGTTGCTGCGCAGCCAGCCTTTGCCGTCTTGCACCGCGCTGCCCGGCAGATAGCGGTCGGTGAATTTTTCCAGGCCGCCGGCCATGACTTCGACGGTGTATTCACCCGCGGCCATCAGCATGTCCTTGCCGTGGATCGGCGTGTTGATGTCGAGCCGGCGCAGCGAAGCGAGGATTTCCTGTTCGATGTATTCCGGCGTGCCTTCTTCGACGATCAGCACTGCGCGCTTGCCCAGGCAGAACTGCGCGATTTCCTCCGGCACCAGCGGGAAGGTCACATTGAGCACAAGGATCGGCATCTCGGCTTCGCCGAACGCGTCAGCCAGGCCGAACTGCTGCAGTGCGCGGATCAGCGAGTTGTACAGCCCCCCCTGCACGATGAAACCGACATCGTCTCGCCGGCCGGAAAACAATTCGTTGAGATGATGCTCGGCGATGTAGCGCCGCGCCGCCGGGATGCGCGCTTCGACCTTGAGTTTTTCCTGGCGGAAAGTCACCGGTGGATGGGCCAGACGCGAGTAGTCGAACTTCGCAGGCTCTTCCATGAGGTGGCGCGTCGAAATGGCGGGCGCAACATTGTCCTTGCACACAAAACTCCCGCGTACGTGGCAGGCGCGAATGCGCAACTCCAGAAGGGCGGGCATGTTCGACGTTTCCGAAAGCCGGAAGCCTTCCTCCACCATGCGCACCATGACCGGGAGGTCCGGCCGCGGGTCGAGCATCAGCATCGAGGATTTGAGCGCGTAGGCATGCGTGCGCTCCTGGATCACACTCGCACCTTCGCCGTAATCTTCGCCGACGACGATAAGCGCACCGCCGATGACGCCGGGCGACGAGAGATTCGACAGCGCATCGGCGGCGACGTTGGTGCCGACGATGGATTTCCACGTCACGGCGCCGCGCAACGGATAGTGAATCGATGCGCCCAGCATGGCGGCCGCGGAGGCTTCGTTGGAACAGGCCTCGACATGCACGCCGAGGGTATCGAGATATTCTTCTGCCTGCACCATGACGTCGATGAGATGGGAAACCGGCGCGCCCTGATAGCCGCCGACATAAGCCACGCCGGACTGCAGCAACGCCTTGGTGATGGCGAGGATGCCCTCGCCGTGGAAGGTCTGCCCTTCCCCGAGGCTTAGCAGCTCGATCTCTTGCTTGAAGGATTTTTCCAACTGGTGCTCCGGCGCCTCTTGCGATTCGCTCGCTATGAAGAAGGATGTTACCCGCTGAACGGGGAAAAATCCCGCCGGCGTCTGCGGTCAGCCCATCACCAGCCCGCCATCGACGTTATACGACTGGCCCGTGATGTAGTCGGAATCGGCGCTGGCCAGAAACACGGCCATGCCGGTCAGGTCTTGCGGGGCCTCGGGGCGTTTCATCGGAATGCCGCGAATGCGGTCTTCCCACACCGAGCCGGCCGGGCGCCGCTCATGCTCGCTCCACTCGCGATCGATCTGCTTCCACATATCCGTATCGACCGCACCCGGGCAGATGCTGTTGACCGTCAGTTTTGGCGCAAGCTCCAAAGCTGCAGTCTGGGTGATATTGATTGCCGTCGCCTTGCTTGCCGAATAGGCGCCCAGCATTGCGCGACCCGAGCGGCCGGCGATGGACGCGATGTTGATGATCTTGCCGCAGGGACGGCCTTCGGCGAGCGGCGATTGCTTCAGCATGTACCGTGCGCCGGCCTGCAACGTGAAAAACAGGCCGCGCGCATTGACCGACTGCACGAAATCCCAATCTTCCGGCGTGGTATCGAGCAGCGAGCGCACGCGGATGACCCCCGCATTGTTCACCAGCAAATCCAGCCGTCCGAAACGTTCGACGAC